>CAJXGP010000311.1 GCA_913053915.1 uncultured Ignavibacteriales bacterium
TTTGCTGCAGGAAATATTTTACTGTTCACTTTTCACCTCATATAGTTGTCGGTTCTAAAAATAATTTATTTTTTGGTCTTCTCACTTTTTTACCGTTCATTCTTTTTGTGGCATAACGCCGGTTCAATACTTCCAATAAATCCATTTACTTATTCATCTTTTTCATGATATATATATCATAGATATATTTACCTATATCTATATAATAATGTAAAAAATTATTTTGAGAATTCTGTTAATCCCTTGATAAACATTTTTAGTGTTTTCTGATTAATAGAAAAATATCCCCATTGACCTTCGCGGCGTACATTAACTAATTCGCTCTCGGTTAATAGTTTTAAATGGTGCGAAATTGTCGGTTGTGAAAGAGGGAACATCTCCGTTAGCTTTTTACAAACGATCTCATCGTTGTCGGCTATCGTTTCAAAAATCTTGTACCTGTTTTCATCAGCCAAAGCTTTGGAAATTTTTATGATTTTCTTAACGTCCGTACTCTTCATTTTAACTTTTCTTTTCAATAATCTTATTTATATATCGAAATATATCTATATGATTTATTAATGTCAATAATTAAAATAGTACTTAACAATAAAAACTAATAAGATACTGAGTTTAATTGTAGTGAAAAGAAGTAGGGAATACGTGTCAAGTCGAAATAAAAAGTAACTTAATTGTATGCCGGGTCTGTTCATAATATCCCAGATTAAAAGATGAGGAATTTACTAAAACAAATAAACGGGGCTTCATCCTATATTAATTTGTTATTGCCGATTTCATATCATCCTGCATAAATACAACAGCAACAGTAATATTTTTTATAATATAAAAATTCGAACTATTCATTACAAAGTATTTTATGAAATAACTAAACTAATTTAAATTTCTAACTGCATTTCCTCCTTTTTCAAGAACTTTTTTAAGAACTAAATTAGTATTGTTGATAACCTCCTCAATATCTAATTTATTGAATGTTGATGCAACACCTATAGAAACAGTATAAGTAGTTTGTTTGGAAACAACTGCGATAGGTTTTCTTGCAATTTTAACTCTTAATTTTTCACTCCAGATAAAAGCTTGATTAGCAGACATATTAAAGAAATATATACCGAAAACTCTTTGACTTAACCTTCCGAACAAATTTAATGGAGTCATTTCGCCGGAAATTGTTTCAGCTATGGAAATCAGTACCTTCGGAAAGGGATTGCCGTCAAATAAAGTTTCCTGTTCAATAAAATCATCTATACGAATAAGAGCAAGCGCACCCGGTATTTTAAGCTTTTTTGCCTTAAATAATTCGTCATTCAGTCTTTCTTTGAAAGTCTTCTCGTTCAGCGCCCCGGTTTCTATATCTACTGCTAAATAGCTTTTTAACAAAGTTTGAGTGGAATAAGAATAAAGAATGAAAGAAATAATATTCAACGAGCTCATCAAAAATTGGACATCTGAATTTGTGTATATATTTTTTCGAAGGCTTTCAAAACAGATCACTCCGTAATTTTGATTATCATAGACTAAAGGTAAAGCCATAAAGGAACCTTCAAAACTAACATTTTCCATTTTTGAAAAACGTATAAATTCGTCTTTAGATGTATCATCTATTTTAACCGGCATTCCAGTTAAAATAGATTTACCGACAAGTGTTTCGTTAAGATCAATATCGAAATTATCTCCGATGTATTTGAGAGAAGTATTATTAATTACTTTTATTGTTTTGAATTTTTTCCCTAATGGATGATAATAAATGAAGGCGTATGCATCCCATGGAATAAAAAATTTAATTGATTTCTCTAATGCTGTTAAAATGTCTTGTTCTGAAGTAAATTTAAAGTCGGGATTCATTAGATTCAGCAAACCCTTTAATCTTTGCTGTGAAATTGTATCCGAATGTTTCTCTTCAAAAATTGCTATTATGATTGTAATAACACGAACAAATCTTCCAAGTGCATAAATAGTTTCAACCCCGAATGCATCGCTCATTTTAGAATCAATCACAATAATTGCGATCAATCGTTTATCATAAAAAAGAGGTACACCGACAAAACTCTTTATACCTTGCGGTGAGTTATAATACCTGATTACATCTGTTTCGGCAGCAGGTGAAATATCATTTAATAATTCGGGCTCACCTTTTTGTACAATTTTACTTAATATATCATCTTCAAGATCGAATTTTCTCTGAGCTATATCCGTTGAACTGGAAATAAATTTTTCAATTGATAATTTTTCGTTTTTTTTATTGTACCAAAAGAAAAGTGCGGTATGAGCCATGTAAGCTTCTTTCAATACTGAAAGTATTTTATCGATAACAAAGGTAAATTGACCGTTATGATCTATTCCTTCGGGCAGCACTTCGTTCACAATTTCTTCAAACCGTTCTTTTAAATCAGGAGGTTTTAAAGTAGGTTTTGATAATTTAGATTCCGGTCGATAAGAATCGGCTGTAATAACTTCGATCTTTTTATGATTGGATAATATTTGAAAAGATTCTTCTATTTCAGGATCTTTTTCGTCTTCTTCAAAAGGCGCCGTTTCTTCTCGATTATCAAAAGATTCGGAATATTTTGAAGAGTCGCGTAAAAAGATTATAAAAGCTACATAAATAACAAGCAACATAGCAACAATTATTCTTATCACCATATTCTCTGTAATAAATAATAATACAGCTAAAATGGGAATAAGCATAAAAATTAAAATTCTTTTACGCTGTATTCTATCCATTGGATAATATCTTTTATTTATACAAACTCAAAATTAAATATAGTTTTACAAAATAATAATTGCAAACTACACAGTAATAGGTTTTATGAAAGCTTAGTAAATTATTATGAATTAATTAAAGATGAAACTATTTGTTAATAAATCATTCAATATATTTATAAATATTGTATCGTCGTCAATGTTAATATTGAAATATCTTGTGCCATTTAAGGTCATGATAGAAAGGAAGTTGTTTTAATTTCAGAATTATGACTCAAGTGCAATAAAGATTTATTCAAGATGTTTACAAGTATATCCTTCTATTTATAGGAAAAATTTTAAAGTAATTCTTCATTCCCACACATAGGATAATGTTTTTTGTTGAATGTAAAAAACATTAAATTGTTTATTTTTACACTTGCCGCGATTAAATCATCTGCAATCTCAACCATAGAACTTTTTCTATATTCGTTTATAAACGATCCCGCTAATTTCACAATTTTGGTATTTATTTCAACTATACCGAGAGAAGTAAATAAATCATCAATAATTTTTATTTCCGATTTTTTTGCTCTTGCAAATATTCCGGTTATTGTAATTACGGAAACAAATAAATGGGATGAATCAAACAAAATTGACAGTTTTTCAACTACCTCAGGCTTTCCCCGTAAAAACCATATAATTACATCCGAATCAATTAATATTCCTTTATTTTTCATTCAAAGCATCCCTTATTATTTCACTTACGGTTTTACTTTTTAACTTACTTTGTATTTTAAGAATCTGCATTAAATCTTCATCTATATAAATCTGTGTTCTTTTCATAATCTTCTCCTAATGATGTATGAATATACATTATATTCAAAAATGAAACAACATTAAAGAGTAAAATAGATGAATCTTCTATAACGTTGTACATCATTTTATGAATTAATTTCTTTTCTTTGTTCTTATCATATTAAATGTGAAATAAAGTCCGGTTAATGAAATTAACAAAAGAATAAAGGATGACGGCAAATTTTCTTGCTTATAAGGTGTATCAATAAATCAGTCGGACTCCGTCTGCCAAGACAAGGAAGAAATAGACCTTTGTAATTATCAAAAACAAAAGTAGAAAAGTATATTTTATATAAAGTTTTTTCATTTTTTTCTTTTAGGTAAAGATATCTAATAATAAACACAGAACTCCTGACTCATCGCAAATTAAACTGTCTCGGTTTTTCCGGTGTATCGCA
>CAJXGP010000312.1 GCA_913053915.1 uncultured Ignavibacteriales bacterium
AAATGAGTTGAATGAGATCAATAGTTTTTGAAGGAAATACTTGGAATAAATACGAAGAATTAAGGAACAAAGACAAAACTCTCCACAAAAATGTTTGTAAAATTCTTAAAGAAATGCAAAGGGATGATCCCTCTAAGGGTTTAGGAAAGCCTGAATATCTAACATAATTTAAAAGGACTCTGGTCAAGAAGGATATCCCAAAAAGATAGATTAATATATAAATTTGATCAAAATTATATCTATATTTTTGCTATTGGCGGTCATTATGACGACCATTGAATTCTATAATTCATGTAATATCTATAAGACGTCCGTACACCATAAATGAACACATTAAAAATATTCTAAATGAAGGCTGATTGGATGCGGAGCCAACTATCCGGAAATTCCGGATAGTTCAAAAAGAAGGGAAAAGAGAAATAAACCGGGACGTAAAATTTTATAATCCGGATATGATTATCTCGGTCGGTTACCGCATAAAATTTTATATTGCCGTCCGTTTTCGCCAATGGGCAACGCATTTGTCAAAAATTTTTATAATTCTTATTTATACCTTTCTAGACCGGACTCATAATTAAATCACCATTTATTTTTATGAATCTTAGAAATTATATATCGATCTTCACTTGGTTTTTCTTCGGCAGGGTAACCGATTGAGACTAATGAAATGGGAATAATCCCATCCGGTATTTTAAAATATTTTCTCATTCCATCGATTACATCTTTATTAGGATATACACTAACCCAAACCGAGCCGAGACCTTGAGCGTGAGAAGCTAATAATATATTTTGAGTAACTGCCGAACAGTCTTGAACTAGATAATCAATATTTTGTTCAACTTTATTATCTCCGCAAACTAAAATTCCGAATTGGGCTTTTTTAAGCATATCGGCATGTGATTGTATCTTAAACATATCGTCTAATATTTCCCGTTTATCAATTACTACAAAGTGCCATGGTTGATAATTCATTGCTGATGGGGCATCCATTGCTGAGCCGAGTAATTTTTCGATAATATTTTCCGGGACTTTTTTATCTGTGTATTCTCTAATACTTCTTCTCGTATGAATTGCTTCTAATAAATCCATAAGTTCTCCTGTAATTTAGTTTATTGACAATATTTTAATAATAAAACATATTTATGCATTAATAGTTGTGCCGGCTTTTCCTTCAAATGTTTTTTGAGTTAAATCCACTTTAGTTATGTAGACTTTTTTACCACCTCCCCGGATAAAATCTATTGCCGCTTTTATTTTCGGACCCATACTACCGGCAGGAAATACGTTTTTTTCGTATAGGTCAATTGCTTCGCCCAAATTCAGATGTCTTAGATCAGTTTGATTAGGTTTTTGGTAATTTAATTTTGCCCCGTCCACATCGGTGAATATCATTAGCTCCGCCTCTATTGATTCATCTCTTTTTTTTGCCCTATTAATTAACATTGTTCCTAGAAGACCGGAAGCAAGGTCTTTATCAATAACCGCTTCAACCCCGGAGTAAATTATTGCCGGAGGTACTTCCGGTTCAAATTTTCGTTTATACATTATATTGTAATTGCATTCATAAATTTCTTCATTATTAATTATTTCCGGCATCACCTGAATTACCGGAATTCCTCCTCCTCCCACGACGATTGGAATGATACCGGAAAATAAATTATTTTCTATTAAATCAATTTCAACGATATCAACCGGTATTGGTGAAGGAACAACCCATCGCCAAAGTTCTTCGCCGTTTTCATCTTTTTTATAAAATTTTAAAACTCTACCGTCTTGATGTTGTCTTTCCTCAGCATCTTTTTTTGAATAAGAAGGTCCTATGAATTTTGAAGGATTTAAAAAACCGGGATCATTTTTATCAATTACAACACGCGTTATTGTTTCGGCTACAGTCCGGTTTTTACCTCTGATGCTGAGCGCATTTGTTAATTGAGCAAGCATGTAGCCCATTGCACCTTGTGTGTCTGCATCACAAACATCCAATGGTAAATGATGAAGAATCGGTTGTGCATATTCCGATCGTAAAAGTACGTTACCTACTTGTGGACCGTTACCATGAGTAAGAATAAATAAATCATCAATATTTTCCTCTATAAGATTTGCCAGAAGCTCACATGTTTCAGCGGTTTTTCGCCACTGCTCACTTATATCGGGTACAATCAACTTCCCGGTTATGAGGTCAACAGTCCCTGATGGGGAAACTTCATTACCGCCAAGAGCTAATATCTTTAGTCGCTTTGTCATAAGGTTTTGCCTCTGATTTATTGCTGGAAAATTAGTTCATTTAATTGAATTGTTTATTTAATCTCGAAGATGATTTGAGATAAATCCTCTTTTTTGAGAGAATATTATTTAACGAATAGTTTATTTTACAGATTTCAAATTTTAAATATGTATAATAAGCAATATTAATCATCTTACACTTCAAGTTTTTTTACTTTTGAATATAATGAAAGTAATACTTTTTCGTTTGTAAACGGAGCAGAAAAATTAAAATGTTCCTCCGATCTGAATTCTTTTATTGCATTCATAATTGCGAAAAAGCTTCCGATCCCGTACATCAGCGGCGGTTCACCTATTGCTTTGGAATTTAATATTCCCATAGGGTTTTTAGAATCTTTAAGAAAATGAATTTCAACGTGTTGTGGTACGGAATAAATATCCGGAATTTTATATGTGGATAGAGCATCAGTAATTAATTTCCCGTTTTCATCATAAATTATTTCTTCAAGTGTCATCCATCCTATTCCTTGTAAGATTGCCCCTTCCGCTTGCCCGCGATCGATTGTTTCATCGAATGAGGTTCCAAAGTCATGCACAACTTTAACGGAATCGATGACGTATGTACCTCTCAAGCAATCAACTGTTGTTTCAATAATTGCAGTTCCGTATGAATGATAAGCAAATGCATTTCCTTTTGATTTTTCTTTATCAAAATAAATTCCCGGCGTTGCGTACTGGGCTTGGGCAGATAAATTTGTTCTCTTGAAGATAGCAAAAGAAATTAATTTTTCCCATTTTAATCCTGAAGGAGAATTATCCACAAAAATTTCTTCTTCTTTTAATTGATTTTTTTGATCTTGATTTAACTGCAACTCCTCGGCGGCAACATTTCTTAACCTTTCGAGCAGGATGTTACATGCAATCTCAACTGCTTTTCCGTTAAGATCTGTACTTGCACTTGCAGCAGTAGGAGATGAATTGGCTACCCGTGTAGTATTTGTAGTTTCAATTTTTATTCTATCAATATTGATTGATAATATTTTCGAAGCAATATACCTAAGTTTGGAATTTACGCCTTGTCCCATTTCGACCGCTGCAGTACTTATGCTTACACTTCCATCAGAATAGATATGTACTAATGTGCTTGCCTGATTCATAAATGTGTTTGTGAATGAAATTCCGAAACATACCGGCATCATTGCAATGCCTTTTTTATAAAGAATATTTGTTCTATTAAATTCTTTTATCTTTTGCTTGATCTCATGTATATTATATAATGCTTCGGCCGTTTCCCAGCACCTAACAGCTTGACTTCTTTCCGCTTTTTGCCCGTACGGGAATTCATCATTTTCTTTAAGTAAGTTTTTCTTTTGAATTATTACCGGATCGATTCCCATTTTACAGGCAGCTTTATAAATAGCAGCTTCCATTACAAACATAGCTTGGGGACCGCCAAATCCTCTAAAAGCCGTGTTAGGCGGAAGGTTTGTCTTGCAGGATAAACCGGTAGCTTTGACATTAGGTATGTAATAACTGTTTGTTGTATGAAATAATGTTCTACCGAGAACTGCCGGGGATAAATCAGCGGCAGCTCCTGCATTTTGATAAAAAGTAACTTCATAAGCTAAAATTTTCCCGGCTTTGGTTAAACCGATTTTAAAATCGGAAGAATAAGGATGCCGTTTTCCGGTCATACGCAAGTCGT
>CAJXGP010000313.1 GCA_913053915.1 uncultured Ignavibacteriales bacterium
GGAAATTCAAATAGCTCTTTAAATTCAAGTTTCTATGTTGATATTTATGGTCCAGTAATCACAAATATTTCCTACACACCCTCAGACCAGAATTCTTTAGACCCTGAGACTGTATTAAATTTTAGTGCAACTTCAACAGATGGTAGAGTTAATATATCAGATGTAATTTTACAATATTACAACGGAACTTCTTGGGCTAATGCAACAATGAGTTCTCCAAACGACGACGGAAATTATAATACTTCAATAACAACCGTTTCAACAAATGCTTCCTACACTTTTAATATTTACACAAATGACTCTTTTGGCAATGTTAATATTTCCTCCAATCAGACTTTTGATTCTTTATGGGATTGCACATGGAACGTTACTCCTTCATCTCTCCAGGAAGTCATTGGGTTTTATGAAGATAAAGAGGTGGGAAATATAACCATTTTAAATAATGGAGACTCAGAATATTATAATAATAATTGTTCCGTTACTTTTACAACAAGCTATGATGGATTTAGTTCTGGCTATTGGAGTTCATCAACATGGCTTTCTAATAATCGTGGTATTCAAATGAATTCCTCTGTTGTGGTTAATGCATCCTCTAATTTAACATTTAGCATCAATGCGAGTTTCCCCTCAACTTCAAGCCCATTTACAGAAACACCAATTATAACTGCCACCGCAAATATTAACGACACTATTTATAATAATTCAAATGGTACAGTTTCATCAGTTTTTATCATCTCTCCCCCAAACCCAATCCTCTACCAGACAATAGTTTCAAATCCATCAACAGTTTTTTTAACTCCTGGAAATTTCGCCATAAACGCTTCTACTAGAAATTTAGGAGGAGACGACACAGCAAATAACACAGCATATAATGTTACTTTTAATTGGACACTCCCCTCTTCGTTATCTTCAAGAATAAACTCAGGAAACGAGTCTTTGTTTTATATAAACTTGTCAAATAATTCTCAACAATTTAATTATATAAATTTCTCCTTAACTTCTTCTAATCTTGCAAGTATGGAAAAAGGAGTATTGAATTTGACAGCCTATTCTTTTGGTTATAAAAATAGCTCAGGGAATTTCACATTAATAGAAAATTCTGGAAACAAAACCCTTCTAAACGATTCTATTTCAATACAATTTCTTTGTTATGATGTTTCAGATTCTGTTTGTGTTTCTGCTTGCGGAGTTGGAGTTGACCCAGATTGCACATCTTCTTCTGGTGGTTCTTCTTCTGGCTCCAGCGGAGGAGGCGGAGGAGGCGGAGGAGATGGAGCACTTAGCGAAAAGTCAGATGCATATTTTGAATTATTAAGAGGAGAAATGCAGGAATTTACATTGCCAATTGAAAACAAATTAAGTTTTGCTAAGAAAGATATTAAAATTAAAGTCAGCGGAATAAATTCAAAGTATATTAGTTTTTATCCGCCAGTAATTTCGTTTATAGGACCTCATTCATCCAAGAATATTACAATTATAATTACAGCTCCAGCCTATTTCACAAAAGGTGAATATAATCTTGTTTTCAAACTTGAAGGAGAAATAGATTCTAATGTTTCAAAAACATTTAGAGAAACAAAGTACGTTAAGTTATTTATTGTTGAAGTTTTAAGGTCGGATGCTGACAAAATGGTCAATGAATCTGCGACAATGATTAAGAAAATGAACTCTTCTGAATTATTTTTGAAAGATGTTTCTTTGTTGTTCGAGAGTATTCTGGAAGATTATAATAAAACAGATTTTTTAGGAGTTAAGGATAATTATGATAATTTAAAAGAGATTTATGATGCGGCATTTGCATCATTAGCAATTCTTAATGAGCTTACAAAAAGTATTGAAAAAACTGACAAAAATGGGATTGATACATTTGAAACGAAAAAAGTTTTATATATCGCACAGGCAATTTTTGATAGAGGAGATTATTTATTGGCCTTAGAAAAGTTACGGTCTGCAAAGCTAATGTTCGCACTTGAAACAAAAGGAGAAATGAATATTTTTTATACAATCAAGAATAATCCATATCAAACCCTGTTGGCATTTGCTGGAGTTGGAGTATTTTCTTTTGGCTCGTCCTTAGTTGTTAGGTCAAGACTTTATAGGAGAAAGCTTAGATTATATGGAGAGGAAGAGAAGTTGCTTTTAGAATTAATGAAAGTTGTTCAAAGAGACACTTTTGAAGGAAACAAGATGAGCATGGAAGAGTATGGTGAGGCAATGAGCCAATACGAAAAGAAACTTGGCGAGGCGATTGAGGGAAGAATTAGAATTGAAGCAAAAGTTGCAAACGTCTATAAGATTAAAGGAAAGAAAAAAGCACTCAAAGAAGAAAAAGAAAGATTAATTAATTTGGTTATGGATGTTCAAGATAAATATTTGAATAAATCTGAAATTGAAACAAGAGTTTATGATAATATTATTAAAAGCTATACGACTAGACTAGCAGACGTTGATAGTAAGTTGACCGTTATTGAAGCTGAAGAGGCGTTAGCGAATATCAACTTTTTTAAGAAATTATTTAAGAAAAAAGAAAAACCTGAACCTGAATTAAAAATTAAAAAAGTAAAGAGGAAGTTGAGATATGATTAATAAAAAATTAAATTTTAAAATTGGAGTGTTTGTGGGATTTAGAAATATTTATAAATCACTGATAACTCACCAATTAGATAATAATTAGTGAATAATATGGGTGAAATAAAAATAAATGTTTCTGATAAAATGGAGTTAACCATACAGGAGATTGTGGATAATTTTGGAATAAAAAAGACTGAATTTGTTAAGAGCATTGTTATTGAAAACTTAAAGAAAATAAAATTTAGAGACAGCAAAGAATGAAATCAGAGAAAATGATTTTTATTTTATTATTAATGTTTGTATTTTCTTTGTCTTTTGCTAGTGCAGCTTGGTGGGATACAAGTTGGATTAAAAGACAAGAAATTAATATAAGTAATGTTGGGACTATTCAAACAAATTATTCTGTTAAAATAAATTTGACTTATAATAGTAATATGAATGTTGATTTTAGTGATTTAAGGTTTTTGAATTCCAGTAATGATGGAGTTCTTGATTTTTGGTTACAAGATGTGGTTAATAGTACTAGTGCTATTGCATGGGTTAAGGTGAGTTCATTAGCTGCGGGGACTACTACAATTTATTTATATTACAATAATAGTGGTGCGAGTTCAATTTCGAATGGAAGTGCTACTTTTTTGCTGTTTGATGATTTTGAAGATGGAACAATTGATTCTACTTTGTGGACAAAAGCAGATAGCGGAAATAAATTTACCGAATCAGGGGGGAAGTTAGTTGTTTCAGGAGAGAATGGTGCATGGACTCATGCAATGTATTCCACACAATCTTTTAATAGGAGCGATTTATCTTTTGAATTTGATTATTGGTGGAGAAGCAATAATCCTTCTTATGATGCTTTAATGATGGGATGGAAAGATGATGGTACTGGAGCGAGTTATTCAAACTTTGTTTATGCATATTATAATCCTGGAGGTGGCAGCGGAACTAGTATTGCCCAATTAGTATATGAAGATGCAAATTATAGAGGTACCACTGGATACAACTGGGTTATGAATGATTCTTATGATGTTCGTGTTCGTATGAAAAATGCAGGCGGTGCGTTTTATGATTATAGTACAACAAATGGAACAACATGGACTAATGCCTATAGCTCTTCCTATTCTACAGAATCTACACTTCATGTTGGTTGGCCATATTACGCTGGAGTACATGAATTTGACAATGTGAGGGTTAGAAAATGGATGACTACTGAACCTACTTCTACTTTTGGAACCGAGGAGAACGCAGATATTACACCGCCTCAAATAACTTTAAATTTGCCATCTGATACCTTTAATACTTCTTCACAAAATATAACATTTAATTTCACAGCGACTGAAGATTATCCCGGAACCA
>CAJXGP010000314.1 GCA_913053915.1 uncultured Ignavibacteriales bacterium
GAGTTTCAATCACAATGGTTTTCAACAATTCATTATTCGCACTCATTTCAATAATTGACATATAATCGTTACTATTAACTTTTACTATTTTACCGATCAGCACGTTCATTCATCACCAACAACTTTATAACCGTATTTCATTAAGATTTTTCTAGCTTTTTTTGAGAATAAAAAATTGTAAAATAATTCCGATTCTTTTTTATGATTATCAAATCCATATTTTAATATTACACAACCCTGCTTAATTGGACTGTATGCGGAAGGATTAACCTCGAGCCATTTCCCCTTTTTCATCATAATCGGTGCCGTTACAACCGATTTGGCAGTGAAACCGATATCCGCTGCTTTCGATACTATATATTGATTAGTCGGAGAAATACTTTCACCATAAACCAATTTATCTTTTATCCGATTATATATCCCGAAATATTTTAATGCTTGAATAGTTGCAACACCGTAAGGAGCCGTTCTTGGATTTGCCAAAGCTATTTTATGAATGTTACTGTTTAAAAGCTCCGTGAAATCTTTTTTTAATTTAATACCTTTCTTAAGAGTCCATATCACCAAAGAACCGAAAGCATAAACTTTGGGTGAATCGATAGCCATTTTGTTATTGTATAAAGCGTTCGGATATTTCATATCCGCAGAAATAAAAACGTCATACGGAGCTCCTTGCTGAATTTGTGCCGTCAATTGCCCCGATGAACCGATAATAATCTCAGTCTTTATACCGGTTTCCTTTTCAAATTCGGTTTTAAGCACCCGCATTGCATATTGAACATTAGCTGCAACTGCTACCGTTATTCCAAGATTATTTGTATAATTTAATCTTGATGCAAGTATAATAATGGGTAGAATAAATTTTAATATTTTCATTATTTAAACCTAAACACGGAAGTTTTCTGTATCAATATTTTTCTCGTTTAAAAGAATCAAAAATTTACAAATATTTAGCTTTGACATATTATAAAAAAACCGATCTAAAAATCATATACGCACCGGTAATCAACAAAATATATGCTAAAACAGTTTTAATTTTCTTTTCAGATAATCCTATTGAGATTTTAGAACCGATTTGACCACCGATAAAAACAACAATACCCAACTCAACGGCTAACCGCCAATTGAGAGCTGAACTGAATAAATGTCCTCCCAAACCAAGTGCTCCGGTTAATCCAACCATAAGAGATGAAGTTGCAATTGCAATTTTTGCAGGGACACCAAACCAAAGTACCATAATCGGGATTTTCATAAACCCTCCGCCGACACCGAGTAATCCGGCCAAATAGCCAATCGTAAACGTTACCGGAATAATCAGCGGTATTGAAATACTATAATGACTGCCGTTAAAATTACGATGCCAATAACCAAACCCGGTTTTCAGTGATTTTTTACCTGCTTTTTTATTTTGCGTATTTAAAAGTAGAATAGTTGCTGTAATCAGTAAAATTCCGAATAAAATTTTCAAATATTCTTCGTGAAAATGTACCGAAGTAAAACCTCCTATAAAAGCACCAATATCGGTAAAAAACTCCATTACAAAAGCTAGTTGCAAGTCAACAAGCTTTGCTCTTTTGAAACGTAAAAAAGCGGATAATCCGGTTACGGTTATTAGAAAAAGACTAATTGTGGATGATGCTTGAAATCCATATCCAAACGCTAAAAGGAGAGGAACATAAAGCACGCCTCCGCCAAAACCCACCATGCTTAGAATTATACTAACTATAAAAAATATTACAATTATTATTATCATAATTAATTCTTAAATTTTTATTAAATCTTGGTGAAGCTCTGTGCTTATGCTGCAGCTTTATGTATAATTTTTCTCGCTGAGTTACACTGAGAATTACCGATATACTGCTCGAAATATTATTACTCCCAAAAATACATTCTTATTTCCTTACTTTCAGTATATTCGTTTTTTTGGTAATCGCACTTTTATTCTTTTTTTATCAAATAAGGAATAATCGATAAAACAGTAGCCGTCTTTGCGTTTATCCGGTCTCGTCAACTACATCTACAAACATATAACCGGCGCTACGAATGCTTTTAATATAAATTGGATTTGAAGGGAAGGGTTCAAAATACTTTCTTAACCGTGAAATGAAATTATCAATAGTTCGAGTTTCTATACCCGGGTTTAACCGCCAAACATTTATTAATAACTCTTCTCTAGAAACAATCTTTCCTTTTTTCTTGATTAAATATTTCATTACCAGAGCTTCATGTGAGGTTAAATGGAATTTCCGGTTTCCACTTTTACATTCCAAGTTATCAAAATTTATTTCATTGTTCCCGAATTTATAAATTGAAAGTTCTTTAGTATCGGTTTTATACCATTCTTTCCGTTTCAACATACCTTTAACCCGTAAAAGAAACTCTTGTAAATGAAACGGTTTGGTTAAATAATCATCAGCACCTATTTCCAATCCTTTTATTCTGTCTTCTATTTTTGTTCTTGCCGTTAATATTAAAATGGGAAGTTTAACAAATCGTTTCCTAATCTCTTCGGCTAATTCAAACCCGTTAATATACGGCAGCATAATATCCAATATTATCAAATCAAATGTTTTGGAAGTAATTAATTTGAGTGCTTCTTTACCGTCTTTTGCCCATTCTACTTTGTAACCTTCTTCGGTTAAATTATATTCTAATCCAATAGCTAATGTTTCTTCATCCTCAACTAATAAAATTCGTACGCTTAAATTTTTAATATCATTCATTATCAAATTCCAATTGTTTTTTTGCTTTGGTGATTTTTAAAAGATTGTTTAAGTACTTTTGTTTGGAATTGCGATAAACCGGAAATTCTATATGAAAAATGGCTCCTTGAATTTTATCATTATTAACAACAAATATTTTTCCCCCGTGATCTTTGATAATTTCTTTTACCCAATAAAGACCGATACCGCTTCCTTTTACATTAGGAATATTATTACTATAAATGCGATAAAATTTATTGAATATTTTTTTTCTTTCGTTAGCCGGAATGCCTATGCCGTTGTCACTAAATTCTATAACGGCTTTTTTATTATCACAGTAAAGTTTTATTAATATTTGAACAGGTTCAACTGAATATTTTTTTGCATTATCTATTAAATTGCTGAAAACTATTTTAAGTGCATTTTGGTCAATTACACATTTACACGAAGCATCGCCTTTAATTTTTATTGCATCTAGGGGAAGATTATATTGGCTTATTAATTCATTTAATTGCTTTTTAATAATAGAATTCATAACACACAAATGATAATTATACGCGGCTTTTTTTTGTTCAAGCGCTGAAATTTCCAAAATAGAATTAATTAAATTTTTAAGCCGTTCGGCATCTTTGATCATGAGCGATACAAATTCTTTCCGTTTTTCATCTTCTACAAATCGAGAATCTAATGTTTCCAGATATAATTGAATTGAAGACAATGGAGACTTAAGTTCATGTGTTATATTAGCGATAAAATTATCATAGAGATTGGTTAATTTAAACTGCACAAATAAATTTCTAAAAATTAACGACAAACCGAAAGATATGCCTACCAGCAATATAATTCCGCCTACAAAAACAAAAACCCGTGAAGCATCATAAACAATTTGTTGTGAAGCTGCACTGTTGCCTTTTTCAAAAGCGACATTATTTGTAACATACCAATAAATCCAAATACCGAGAAGCATTAACCAAGCTAATTGGGCAAGTACAAATATAAATACATAATAAAATAAAGAATGCCTTTTTTCCATATAGAATTTTACCCGGGATACCTATTGCGGTAAACCGCAAATTTAGAATTATAAATTAAAAATTATTGTTAAACTAGTTCTTTCTAAAAATTTCTAATTGACTCCGTTAAATAATTGTAATAAATTCTTATCATTATTTTAAAATAATGTATCTAACGGGGTTAATTTTATTCAATTAAATAACAAAG
>CAJXGP010000315.1 GCA_913053915.1 uncultured Ignavibacteriales bacterium
TAATTAATTTGGAAGAATTATTTTTATAGAGAGTTTCTAAAAACTTCAATTCTTTTGTTCTATTTTTAAATTCCATTTTAGTATATTCGATAGTAGTATACTATGAAGTAGACTATTTAAATTTAACTGAAGTTTGAATTTTCAATTATTCGAATCCAAAACACATTTTCACAACAAAATAATTTTTATTTATTTAACAAATTTAATTCAATTTTTTGTGTTTTACAATTGGAGTGAAGATTACCTATTGGGGATGTTTAACATTACATGTTATACTTTTTGGCATAACTAAATGTGTAGAAGATCTCCATTTTTCTACATCAATAAACATCCTTTCGAATCGTGAGCTAAATATATCATGACTAATATATTTATGATCATGATTCTAGTCGTTCAATTATGAACGACCCAATAGAGCATGTCTAGTTGTCCGATTAGACATGGGAGTTTTTATTCTTTGTCTCATTTTCAGATATTCTGGCAATTCTTTATTTAAAATTATACATTTCGCCTTTAATAATATGTTTAATGATCCATTTAAATCTCTGCTTATTATCTCTGGTGATTTTGATTTCCAAGAATTGTATCTTTTTGCAGTGTGTCTTGAACCCATTTTATTTATGGTAAGCATTTTTATTGCCATTGGTGTTCTCGTCCCTCTGCATTGTATTAATTCTCTTCCATCATTATAGAGATATTTACTCGTATTCGCTTCATTGACTATATAATTATAATATCCTGCTCTTTTAAATATTCTCTTCATACCTATTCCTTTTGAGGATTTTAATCCTTTCATATAATTTCCATTTTCGCAAAAATCACCCCATACTAAGCATATATCTTCCTTTTTTGGATCTCCGAATTTAGTTTTAAATTCTTTGATTAATTTATCCTCTGATTTTTGTCTATTTATAAACGAATACCATTTTAATTTTCTATAAAGTTCATCTTTATAATGTTCCATTATCATACCATTTATTATGTTCTTTAATATTACATAATTAAATGCAGTAAATAAATCGCAACTTGTCGAATTATATTTTGATAATTTCGCCTCTAATTGTTCTATTGATAATTGTATTCCATTTTCAAGATTTATCAATGTATTTTGTTTAAATTCCATTTTCCTTTCCTGATATATTATAGACCTCGTTTCATGATCTCTTTGTTTTTGAGTATATTTAAACTCATCCGTTTTTCTAAAAGTTTTTCCATTATCTTTTGTTCGTTTTTTTGTCTTACCGTTTGTGGCATGTAATAATTCTTTTTTTCTAGGATCGATTCCTATAATTCTCATTTTTGATAGTTTCTTTTTTTGATCTGAATCAATGTATTCTAAATATTCAAATTCTGTATAACATCTCGGCTTTTTAATTTGATGAACGATACATTTTTTATCAGGTTTATATTTATCTTCCCTTATAAATAGAATAGAACATGCAACTCCATCCGTGCTAATTGATCTCGCAAATTTATATCCTCTTTTATGAAATACACTTAATCTCATTTTAAAAATTTCCCCCCATATATTCCCAAAATTATTAGACATATTAGTATGATATTCAGTTGATTTTTTACCAATTAAGTTTAGACATAATAATTTTGAATCAAGTTCAATATATCTTGGGATACAACTTCTGGCCAGCGGAAAAGCGGTTATAATCTTTACTTGTTTACCTTTATCTTCTTCTTTTTGTAATGTCAATCTTAATTTTTCACTGTAAATACTCATATTTATTAATGGTATCATTAAGGATAATGGATTATTATCGAGCATAGATTTTAATGATTTCTTTATTAGAAAGTTTTTTAATATTTCGGTTTTAAATATCATCTTGAATTTATCATACTTTTTCGGAGATTTATTTGTATCGTTTAATAGATCACTTTTTAATACTTTTAGTTGATTCAAAAAATCACCAAGATCATCATGTTTATTTTGAGATTTATAATTTTTGACTTTTTCTTCTTTGTTAAAATAAAGATTAACGAGTCCATTCACAAAAGATTCAAAATGCTCTTGTATATGATTATTAAAAGCCGTTGCAATAGTTGTCGCTTGATAGTCGATCAATTGAGATAAACCAGTATAACATATATTATTTTCTTCATTCATAATACCCTTATAGTACGTTTTATGAAAAAGATTAATGTCATCCATTTGATTATTCTCTTTAAATGATCTCCCTCTATTATCACGTTCACAAAAAGTTTTAATTACACGTACTACGAAGTTTTTATCAATAACAGGAACTTTATCATAATCTTGGTAGTGAGTTAATGTATATAATTTAATAAAATGATAAGCATGAATTATAATTTTATTCATAGTATGAACCATTTCATTAATATTCACAATAATTTTCTCATTTCTGACGATATGTCTGAGGGATACCTTGACTGTTTTGTATATTTTTTTATAATCAATATATTTTTCATTGATTGCTTTAATTGCTTGTATTTTCTTTTTATCTGGGGCTTTTTTAAGATTGACCTTTACAGGCATTATTTAATTATAAATATAATATCTATTTAAGTCACAATAAATGATTCAAAAAGATAATATATGTAAAAGATTGTTGATAACACATATCAATAATAATAGATCGTTAAAAAAATCATTTGATTTTACATTTCATACCCAAAAATATAAATTAGAACATATATTAGATGATATAATTTATGTTATGAAATATAATGTTCCGTATAGAGCACTAAGGTCTAAAATAAAATGGCAAACAACATACAAAGTTTATAGGAAACTTTTAAAATTCGGTATATTTAAAAGTACATTTAAAGAACTATTAATGAAATATGTCAAGAGAGGCAATCTTAATAAAAAACTAAAATTTGTGTCAACTGATACAACGTTTATAATGAATAAAAAAGGATCAGAGAAGATCGGACTAAATAAATTTTATTACAAGAAAAAAGGGAATAAGATATCCATAATAATTGATTCAAATAAACGAATAATAGATATCGGTATATACAAAGGCGGAAAAAATGATTGTAAAATAATAGAGGATCAAATAAATAAAATCGACATATTCACAGATAAAATATATGATAGATATAAAAAATATTTTTTATGTGATGCTGGATATGATTCAAAACGCGTATATCAAATATTAACAAATATTAATTTTAAACCATTAATTGCGCAAAATAAACGGGGTATTAAACATAAAGAATTGATAAGGAGATTCACAAGAAGAGAATATAAAATATACTGCAAGCGGTCAAAAGTAGAGAATGTAATATCTAGATTAAAACAAATGAGACGTATTTATAACAGATATGATGGATTATTTACAACATATGAGGGATATGTATATCTAGGAGCAATATATTTAACATGTTAGTTACCATAAAAATAAAAATATATGAAAAATAACTAAACGTCAGTATGCCAAATTTTTATATTGTGAATAGAGGAACTTCAAATATCAATTACTCGATATGTATACTTCATTAATTCTTTAAAAGTATAGTATGTGATGTTAAACATTTCCATTAAATATTCATCGACTTTCTCTCTCATTATTTTAACGAATTCCCTAAATTTTATTTCTTGATTATCTTTGTCTGTAATATTATCTGGAATTTTAATATTTTATGTGTTTTTTATATGTTGTATATCATCATATTCATTTTTTTCATTAATTTTCACCTCATTAATTTTTACCTGATCAACTTCTCTTTGTAGAGATGCTATAAACTTAGCATATCGTTTGTGCTCTTTATTTGATGCGTCATCATCAGGTTCATTATAAAGTTTATCAATAATATCCATAATTTCACCTGAGTACTTTTCTTTTATTCTAGAGCCGTCATAGTATTTTGGTTTAATTCTTATATAATCTTTAAGAAGTTTTGATTTATCTTCGTTCTCTCTGAAATATTCTACATA
>CAJXGP010000316.1 GCA_913053915.1 uncultured Ignavibacteriales bacterium
TAATATTGCCGGATAAATTATCTAAAATAAATAAAGTAATAAAGAAAAGGACACTACTTCAAAAAATTGTTAATGTGTTCCTTTATACGGCTATAGGGATTAGCGTTATATTTATAATCCTTTTCAGTTTTAGTCAAACCGCAACTTTTCGTGAATATCTTCGTGAGAAGGTAATTGCAGCGGTTGATTCTAAAATAAAGGGTAAGCTTTATATCAAAAAAATAGATGGGACTATATTTACTTCCATTATTTTGCGCAATACTATATTAACCGTAAATTCGGATACACTGCTAAATGCAGGATCCGTTTTAGTAAAAGTAAGTCCACTTCAATTATTAAGAAGGAAATTTGAGTTGAGGAATGCCAAAATTTCAATTATTAAAGACAGTACCGGTCAATTAAATTTATCGAAAATTATCCCTTTAAATAATGCCGATACAACAGCATCTATATTTCCGCTGATAATTGAAGCCGTAGCTCTAAAATTAGATAATGTTTCATTCTCATTAAGAAATTATGATAATCTATCCAGAGATGCCGTGTATGATTCTATTAACACCGAAGATTTACAAATAAATAATATAAAACTTTCTCTAAGTATGTTTGCAAATTTTACCGGGAATGAATACGATATTAAAATAAATAAATTGTCATTAAAAACTAATGTAAGAAATCTTGCTATTAAGAATCTTAGCGGAAGATTTATTCTTAATACAAAAGGTGCAGTTGTAGATAACTTGGATTTGGTTACCGATAATTCAAATCTAAAATTGAATGCGGTAATGAAAAATTTTAATCTTTTCGGTAATAGCGGTAAAAACAGATTTGATACGGCAAAACTGATGGTGCAACTTGATGCGGAAAAATTTGATTTTGATGATTTGTCCTCTTTTATCCCTTCCACGAATATTCTCCATGGTGTAGCTCGATTTAATTTTAATGCTTCCGGTACGCTTGAAAATTTAAATATTCATAAATTAGAATTGGATTATTTAAAAACACATCTTTATATAAAAGGATTCATAAGGGAAGTTGATAATCCTGAAACTATGTTCATTGACGTAAACTTTACTAACTCTCAAATTAACGAACCTGACATCACTAATCTTTTACCATCCGAAAAAATTCCAAATTATAAAAAATTAGGGATTGTAAACTTGGATTCACTTTCTTTCAAAGGTAATCCATTAAACTTTGCTTCAAGGATTTTAATACGGGCTAATCATGGAAGTCTTTCTCTTAATGCCAAAATGGATATTCGGAAGAAAGTATTTGGATATGATATTAATTTCATTTCCGATAAACTGGATTTATTCCCAATTGTTTCTCTGCCTGTCAGGTTAAAAGCTACCGGGTCAATTAAAGGCGTAGGTACTTCTCAGGAGAACCTAGCAGCCGTAATGAAAATAAATGCGTCGGGCTCTACATACGAAGGCAATGAGATTGATACCCTTAAAATAGCAGTTAATGCATTTAAGAAGAAAATCTTTTATAATTTTAATTTCGATATGGACACTACTACTGCTTTTGTAAATGGATCTTTTGATTTTAATGAAATGCATAAACCGAGTTATAAAATTAAAGGTTCATTGAGCAATTTGAACTTAGCTAAAATTACTAAGGATTCTTCATTGAAAAGTAATCTAAACTTTTCTTTAGCCGGCAACGGTGAATATTTTAATATAGAAAAAATGAATTTGTTCGTAAACTTACGCTTGTTTGATTCAATGTTACGAGGTGTAAAAATTGATAGCTCAAGAGCAATTTTTGACTTAAGAAGCAATGATAATGGAAAACGTATTATAAATATAATCTCTAACTTGGCCGACATAACAGTTACCGGCAATTATTCTATTAATGAAACAATAAATTTACTTAGCGCCGAAGCCCGGCTTTTACCTAAAAACTTTAATCATAAAATTGATAAGATCTTTTATGCCGATTCAACAAATAAGCTTTTTGCCGTTGGGAAAAAATATATTAGAAAATCAAAAAAACTCTTATCCGATTTTGCGAAAAATAATAATTTGAAATATGTGATTGAATTTAAAGATTTTACTTTGCTTTCTCTTTTAATGGGTAATAATAAACTTGAATTGGACGGATATGTAAACGGTGAATTAAAAAATATTAATGACAGTTTATATTTCTATTTAAATACAAACCTCGGCTCAATGAAGTTTTGGGGCGAAGGAGGGGTATTTTTTGCTTCAAAATTTAACCTCAAATTAAATCTTAGTAATAAGTTAAATACTACTTCTCTGAAAGATATTTATGCGCATGTTCAAGTGAATTCCAATCGTATTTTTATAGGAAAAGATATTCACTATTTAGATTTAGGGATAACCCTTAATAATGATAATGTTTATTTCAATATTGCAGGTAAATTTGAAAAGCATATTAGAACCGAGTTGTTAGGTAAAGCAAAACTTAATCGTAGTTCTATCGATGTGGATATAGATTCTTTGAAATTTTTCTACAATAAATTTAGTCTGATTAATCGAAAAAAATTAATGTTTAGTTATTCGAAAGATAAAATTAATATCAAAGATTTTATGCTTTTGAGTCCTAAAGGTAGTATATCGGTTAGTGGAGCTTTATCGAGAAGGAATGAACAAAAAGTAAATATTTTAATAAAGAATATAAACGGGAAAGAATTAAGTGAAAATTTGTTCGGATTGCACGGTGAGAGTAGTATCAATGCAAATATAAATTTAAATACTACCATTACAGGAAATTATTCTTCGCCGAGGATTAAATTAAATTTGAATGTTGAAGGAGTACAATACCGGAATAAAAAGTTTGGTTCATTAATTGCCAATATGAATTATTATGAGAAGAATATTACTACCGACATCAGGTTTATCGATTCCTCAATAAATTATAATCACCCTGAATTACAGATTAGCGGAGACATTCCAATTGATTTATCCTTCGAACAAGCAAAGGGACAAGAATCAAAATTGGATTCAATGAATTTAAAGTTGAGTGCCGACAACTTTAATCTCGGTGCATTTGGTAATATTTTTCCATTAATAAATCGTATACAGGGGAAATTAACCGCTAATGTAAAAATCGGCGGAAGTTTGGATAACATTAATCCAAACGGCTCAATTACCGTTAACGATGCATCATTCATAGTTCAAGCAAACGATATGAAATATGTGGCAGGTTTGAAAATAAAGATACACAATCATACTATTTCACTCGATAGTTTGCTGATTGGTAATCGACCGGGCACTCCGGGAGCTGGTGGAACCTTAGTCGGCAACGGTACGGCAAAATTTAAAAATTTTAAATTAACCTCAACAAAAATAAATTTATCGGGTCAATTAAAAGTTTTAAGTCGAGCTTCAAAATCGGTTAGTCCCGGAGTTTACGGTGACCTTGCTATTGCAACGAAAGGTGTGGTTACTTTTACTTCCACTAATTCAGGATCATTATTATCAGCGCCTTTAATTATAAAATCGGCTAATTTAACATTTCCGCCTACTCAAGAAGCATATAAAAATAGTTCCGACCGTTTTGTATACAAATTTTTAAAAAGTAAAAATGGAACTGGAGGAATGAATTTTGAAGGTCTCGTTAAACTTGCCAGAAAAATGCATTCTGTTAAAGAGAAAAAAAATAAGAATAATTCATTCAACTATAAAATTGATATTGCGGTTAACAAAGAAGCTACACTTGTATTTATCCTTTCTAGAGAAACAAACTTTAATTTAACAGCGGTTTTAAATGGTAATTTTCAATATGAGCATATAAATGGTAATACTACTGCCATAGGCGATTTAGCTTTACTTAACGGTTCGAGTTTACAATTCTTTAAGACTTTCGAAGCCTCCGGAAGCATTCGTTTTGAAAGCGAATTAAGTAATCCTTTCTTAAACATTGTAGCTGTCT
>CAJXGP010000317.1 GCA_913053915.1 uncultured Ignavibacteriales bacterium
AGGCGGAACATAATGATTCTCCCATTGATTTTGACCTTCTTTCGGTCACTATACTGTATTCGTGTGAGGGACGGAATCTTGGGGCTTATACTTGCTGGGTGATTTGGCTAAAGAAAAGAGAAAAATGGCCAAAATAAAAGATGACGTTAGCTAAATGTTATTGATGTGGTGATTGTTTAGCCTGCTGAAAGCAAGATGGTAGGATATATTGCTGCGCTAGGGTCACGTACCGTTATGAACTTCCAAATTCGCCAATAGTCCCAATGGTTGGTGAATTATCACGTTATTTTTCCTGGATATTTATAGGTAGTAGAGGCATCATGAAAGTTACGTTTTGGTCTGTGTTGTTGTTCTTTTTGTGGGTTTCCTCCACGTCCTTTGCCCAAGATGGTGATGAAGAGCCTCTCCATCCCGATGATGCCTTTTCGCTGAAAATCTACGCTTTAGATGCCAACACGGTGCAGGCCGAGTGGCAAATCGCGGAAGGTTATTATCTATACCGGGACAAATTTAAATTTGTCACTGAGGCCGCCGGTATTTCCATCGAGTCAGCGATTTATCCAAAAGGTGAATTAAAGGAAGATGAGTTTTTTGGAAAAATTGAATCCCTGGCCTGGCTTTAAGCAAAAAGTGTTAAATTTAGGGCATGAAAGAAGGAAACCCTTTAATTGTGTACACGCCCCGTCGAATAAGCCGGTTAAAATTTCCTTAACGACAGTACCATGAAACTTTTTCAAGTTTTTATCATGGCACGAAGGGGTAGATAACTGTACAGGTAATAGGCTGTTATCATGACTTTTATTAAAGATAAATTGTATGTTTGAGGAGGATATAAGAAATTAGCTGCCATTGCCCAATGATGAAAGTATCGTTGATCAGTTTGCTAACGAAGAAAAAATAAGTTTAAAAATGAAAGATTTTTGAAAAACATTAATTAACTACAAATCATATATATAGCATTAGTGGGGGTTTGATAAAATGAAACATCCATGACGGGGAAACCCGACACACAGGGGAACGATTAAAACGCTTTGCGCTTTTTGCGTAAATTATTTTTTGCGGTCTTTGCGTGAAATATAAACATTTGGTAAGCAATAAAATACAAAATTATAAACACATGAAAACAAAAGGAGAAAAGATTATAGAAATTTTGATTCAAAAAGGAGCTGAACTTCTCAATAAACCGTTCGGGCCATTGCAATTCACCAAAAATGAAGAAGCGGATAGATTGTTTAAGTTAATAATATAGTTATATTTGCAATTCGCGATTCGCGAATCAAAGATGTAGGTTATGAAGAAACATAATGGAATGCGTCCACAAGACATTGTAGTGTTACTAAAGATACTATCAATAAAGAATAAAGATTGGCGCAATATAGATATTGCTAATGCACTACAAATAAGCCCATCTGAAGTCTCTGAAGCATTAAACAGATGCAAGATTGCCAGACTAATTGATAATAAAAAAAGAAGTGTTCATATAAATGCATTTAAGGAATTTATAATCTATGGTTTAAAGTATGTATTTCCTACAGAACCAGGTGCAATGGTAAAAGGAATCCCAACGGCTCATTCTGCATCACCAATAAAAGAGCATATTTCTTCTGGTGCAGATGTATATGTATGGTCTTATGCCAAAGGAAATATAAGAGGACAGGCAATAGAACCCCTTTATAAAACAATAGCGGCTTCTGTTCAAAATGATAAACTATTTTATGAATTATTGGTAATTGTAGATACAATTAGAGTTGGTAGAGTAAGAGAAATAAACTTTGCAGTTGTAGAACTGGAAAAGAGATTGCTAAATGCTTAGTACAAATATTGATATGCTACAGACAGTAGCAAATGGATTAGGAGAATTGAAAGATATAGTAGTCTTTGTAGGCGGAGTTGTGGCTGGACTATATGCTGATGATCCTGCCGCATCTGATATTAGACCAACAAAGGATGTTGATTGTGTAATAGAACTGAAATCCCGTATGGAACATGCAAGACTGGAAGAAAATCTGAGAACTAAGGGTTTTGTGCATGATACTTCAGAAGATGCTCCTGTTTGCAGAATGATTTATCAGAAAATAAAAGTAGATGTGATGCCAACTGATGAAAAGATACTTGGATTCAGCAATATTTGGTATAAGGAAGGAATTGAGAATAGGATAACGAAAACATTACCTGATAAAACAGAAGTATTTGTATTTCCGCCAGAATATTATTTAGCAGCAAAATTTGAGGCTCATAAAGGACGTGGCGGAAATGACTTACGACAAAGCCACGATTTTGAAGATATTATTTACATTATGGAGAATTGTACTGATTTGTTTGATGACATTAGAAATGCAAATTCTACTGTTAAAATATATTTGAAAGTAGAATGCCGAAATTTATTAAATAATAATAATATAACAGAAGGTGTTGAAAATGCTTTACCTTATGGTTCTGGTGAAGAAGGAGCAGGTATCATATTAGAACTAATTCAGAATATTGCAGAAATTGAGTAATTGAGAAAGATCAGTTTACATATAAATTGTCTGAAGGGTGGATTTTGACAACAGCAGGTCATCAATATCAGCATTAATAATGCGAAGATAAATACGTACACGTTACAAACGTGTACGAGATAAGTGGCAGGTTTGTTTTGATCCTAAAAAACATCGGAAAACTTCTTTCTTTTTCACGATTTTTTATACTTTTACAGTAACCAAAGTACTAAACCTTTTCAGCTGTTTAAACCGCGTCTTTAAACGACTCGTTTGAAGAATATTCTTGAGTTTTTGGGAAAGATTAATGCAACTGGGAGATGGATACTATCCGTTATGTCAGGAGAATAATCAGGAGGTATTTTATTGGAATAAAACAAGTTGATATTTATTTATTAAAAAGTTATTATTAATCATTTAAAATTAATTATTATGAAATCAAGAATTATTTTTGTTTTAGCATTGATGTTATTATCATTTTCTATTGCTAATGCCCAGGATTCATCAAACGTAAAAAAATCCACAACCGTGGTTTATAAGCAGGTTGCCGGGGATAAATCATTTGAAGTAAATTTTGATCCGGGAAGAATCTTCGGTTCAAATCAGGGAGGTCAGTTTGGTTTATTTAATGGTGGAATAAAATACAGAACCTTTGTTACCGACAAAAAAGCATTGCGTATAGGCGTAAACATAACCTACAGAAATAGCGTTAATATTACGCAACAAAGCTATCCTGCAAATAATCGTTTGGAATTGAAAAGTAAGCGTGCCTTCTTTTCCATCCTGTTAACACCTGGTATTGAGAGACATTTTTCGGCAACAAAAAGGTTGTCACCCTATGTTGGCGTCCAGGTCTTAGCAGGTTACTCAACATCAAATGACAAATCTGAGCATCAATATGACAATAAAATATATAATGAGACATATAAAAACAATCCGGGAAGCATTAGAGTCGGAGCAGGTGTTTTTGCCGGAATCGATTATTATTTCATAAAGAAAATATATTTAGGTATAGAATTGGGCTATGGAATAGAGTATGATAAATATTTAAATATGAAATATACCAATGAAAAGTATCCGGAATATAATTTTAATGACAGAAACGGCCATTCCATTGGAATATCGCCTTATTTGGTTACCAGCAATCTAAGATTGGGTTGGACATTTTAGATGCTTTAATCATTTGAAATAAAGCAAAAGCAGGACATCCCACCCGGCAAAACAACATTTATTGGAAAAATTGAATCCATATCATGAAATTTTATTATATTTTTAATGTGGCACGAAACGGTAAACAAGAGTACAATAATCTACTGTTATCAAGACCTTTATTAAAGATAAATTGTATATTTGAGGAGGATATAAGAAATTAGCTGCCATTGCCCAATGATGAAAGTATCGTTG
>CAJXGP010000318.1 GCA_913053915.1 uncultured Ignavibacteriales bacterium
AAATAAAAACGTTCAATGTTGTGAAAATATTTATTTGAACTGCGTTGCAGTTCTTGTCTTTTTCTTTGTCCGGGTCTATGGATTTCATCCATAGTTATTCAGCTTGGACTACATCCGTAGTCCCAATGCATAATTCTATAAACCACACATTTTATTATTTTATTTATTGTTCATTTTTCAGATAATTAGACCAATTCCGTTAGATACCTTTTTTAACAAAGGTAAATGCTTGTTTTTTGAAATAACCTTTTTTTTCATATCTTTACATCTTAAATTTTTTCGGACTTGCGAAAACGAGCCCGTTTTTATTTCCATTTGGTTAAAGTTATGATAGATTTTTCAAGGCTTAAAAGCATTATTATAAACAATAAGTCATTCCTTCTTACTACTCATGTAAATCCTGACGCGGATGCCATCGGTTCTGAAATTGCATTCTACCTTTTGCTTAAAGCTCTTGGTAAAACCGTTTACATCATAAATTATAGTTCCACTCCCTACAACTTAGAGTTCCTTGATTCCGGAAAGAACATAGAAAAATATGACCCCAAAAAACATGATCCTATTTTTAATTCAGTTGATGTTTTAGCAGCCATCGATTTTAATAATTCCAATAGAATGGTGAAAATGGCTAAGTCTTTTATTAAAGCGTCTACGGTGAAGATGTGTATTGATCATCATCAAGAATCCGAACACTTTGCAGACTATTTTTTTACCGATACTTCTTATTGTGCAACCGGGCAAATAATTTATGAGCTAATAAAAAAAACCGGCATTATTTCCTTGAATTATAATATTGCCTATCCTATTTATGCGGCAATAATGACAGACACAGGGTAATTTAGATTTGGGAGAACTACGCCTGAAATTCATCATATTGCTGCTGAGCTGATTAGCCTGGGTGTTATACCTGGCGAAGTGTATGACAAGATTTTTGATCAAAGCAAATTTAGTAAAGTTAAGCTCTTGGGAAAAGCGCTCGATTCGATGCAGTTATATGGTGATAAACATGAAATTTCGTTTATTATTTTAAAATATAATATCTTCAAGGAATTAAAAGCGATTGAGTCTGATACAGACGGCATCGTTAATTTTACTCTGTCTATTGAAGGTGTAAAAATTGGATTAATGTTTGTCGAATTAAAGGACGGATTCAAAGTGAGTTTTAGATCTAAGGGAAATATTCCTGTAAATAGACTTGCTGCAGAATTCGGTGGCGGTGGGCACACAAATGCTGCCGGAGCAAGAATATTTAAAGATGATCTTGAAGATTATCTACCCAAAGTATTAATTGCGGCTGAAAATTATCTAAACAAATATTGAGGAATTTTCATGTATAAATTAATAATTAAAGTAGAAGATGAAAAAATAACTTATAAACCGTTATCTATTAGTCTAAAATATTTGGTTGATGAAAAAAAGCTTGAGCAGAGTTTACTTACTCTGATAAAAGTCTCCAATTCTCAAATATCCGAATTACAGAAAAAAAATTTTCTATCTAAAGAAGGTTCAGAAATTAGGATAGTTAATTCAAAAGGTAAACCCGATGAAATGATAATTAGTAAGGTTAAAATAAATGAAAATTTTTCTTCGGATTATTTCAGGAATCATCTATCGGGACTCCTGCCGGCTATTTCTAAAGAGGAAGTTAAATATCTTCATGTTTTTATTCCAAAATATGAATCATTTAAAAATTATTTCGATGATGAAAAATATTTCTATCAGTCTTTTGTCGAAGGTGTAATCCTCGGTAATTATTCGTTTGATAACTACAAATTCAAAAAAGTTCCTTCAAAAAATTTAGCTGTAATTTTTTATGCAGAGAATAAAAAACTTTTAAAAACTACTTTATCGACTGCACAAATTCTCATGGAAGGTGTAAATTTTACAAAGGATTTACAAAACGAACCGTCTATCACACTTACTCCATCTGAATTAGCTAGACGTGTAAGAACAGGTTTAAGTAAAGCAGGTGTGAAAATCACTATATTAGATGAAAAAGGTATTAAGAAAAACAAAATGGGTGGTTTGTTAGCTGTGGGAATGGGAAGTGATAATCCACCCAGAATGATTATTTTACAATATAAAAGCTCGATCAATGCTAAGAAGAAATTAAAAACAATTGCATTGGTCGGTAAAGGTATTACATTTGATTCGGGTGGAATATCGATAAAACCGGCACAAAATATGGGTGAGATGAAAGCCGATATGTCCGGGGCGGCAGTAGTAGCCGGAACTATCTTAGCTGCCGCTAAAGCAAAATTACCTATCAATCTTTTAGGTGTTATTCCTAGTGCGGAAAATATGGTTTCGGGAAAATCTTACCGGCCTGGGGATATAATTATAACTGCATCCGGGAAAAGCATCGAAGTAGATAATACCGATGCGGAAGGGCGAATAATTTTAGCTGATGCTCTCGATTATGCTTCAAAATCAAAACCGGACGTAATTATCGATTTAGCTACATTAACCGGTGCATGCGTAGTTGCACTCGGTGAATTCGCTGCCGGTTTATTTACTAAAGATGATAAATTGGCGGATGAATTATATAAGGTAGGCATGAAAACTTTCGAAAGAGTTTGGAGATTGCCGATGTGGGATGATTACAATCAACTGATTAAAAGCGATACGGCTGATGTTAAAAATATTGGCGGTAAATGGGGAGGCGCTATAACGGCTGCAAAATTCCTTGAACATTTTGTCGATACAAAAATTTTATGGGCTCATTTAGATATTGCCGGTCCGGCTATGATGAATAATTTAAATAATTATACTAAAAAATATATGACAGGATTTGGTGTACGCCTCTTATTCGAATATCTAGATGATATTACCTGAAAAAATAATAAAAAAATTACTTTTACTGTTTTCCATCTTGAGGAGAGCTGTGCAATGAAGAATCACTGATTTTGCGGAAAAAGAGATTCTTCACTTTGTTCATAGTGACGACTTCTTGTTTTTTGAACTTCGTCAATCTCTATTGTTGGAAATCTTTCTTATGTCTATAATTAAGGATTTAAAGAAGTGGAGGGACATTATTGCTGCTCCTCATAAGTCCCAATTTTGCAGAAACTTTATGATTGCTTTTTAAAAATAGAACCATCTTTCATTTCATAAACTTTATCCGCTAATTTTACCAGTTCAATATTATGAGTTACGATAACAAATGTCTTCTTGAATTTATCGCGCAAATCCACAATTATTTTATGAACTTGTTCGCTGTTAGCGGAATCCAGATTTCCGGTAGGCTCATCAGCTAGAACAATTGAGGGATCGTTTACCAATGCTCTTGCAACCGCTACCCGTTGCTGTTCACCTCCGGAAAGCTCCGCAGGTTTATGATCAATTCTATCGCTAAGTCCAACTGTTTCAAGTAATTCATTTGCCCTTTTTAATGATTTACTTAGTGAATTGCCATGTATCATTTGAGGAATTGCAACATTTTCGATTGCTGTAAATTCCGGTAAAAGATGATGAAATTGAAAAACAAAACCGATATTCTTATTTCGGAATTTAGCCAATTTTTCATCTGATAATTTGAAAATATTCTGATTTTCAAAGTAAACCTCTCCTTTATCAGGGCGATCTAATCCTCCGAGAAGATGAAGAAGAGTACTTTTACCGGCGCCGGAAGCTCCTATAATAATGGATATTTTATTTGCTTCGATTTCCAACGAAATGTTTTTAAGTACTTCAAGCGTAATTTTCTTACTATTCTGATAAGTTTTTACCAGTTCATCGGCTTTTAATATAATTTCTTGCATAAATTAAAGATTCCAAATTCTACATTGATAATTATTCATTCCCATTTTATAGCTTCAAGAGGATTCACTTTTGAAGCTCTTTTTGCCGGGAATAAAGACGCTAAAAATGAC
>CAJXGP010000319.1 GCA_913053915.1 uncultured Ignavibacteriales bacterium
TAAGAACGAATTCCTTTTCCGGAAAAAGGACTTATTTTACCAACTTCTAAATTTACACTTGAAAACATGGTATTTAAAATTGATGATTTTCCAACACCGGATTGTCCCCAAAAGATATTCTTTTTCCCTTTACAAAGTACTTTAATTTTTTCTATTCCTTCCTTTCGGATAGTACTGCTTTGAATTACATCATAACCTATATCGGAATATAATTTAATCCAATATTCCAGCTTATTATCAAATCGTAAATCAATTTTATTTAAAATGATTTTATTATTAAGATTCGAACTTTCTCCGGTTACTAATAATCTATCAACTACTTTGTTATTGAACTTAGGTTCGGCAACACTTGTAACAATGAAAAAATTATCAATATTTGCTCCGATTATTTGTTCAAGGCGTTCCCCTCGCTTACCTGAGCCTTTAGTACGTGGAGCTTTTCTTGATAAATAATTTATTCTTTCATGAATTTTAGTAATAACTCCGGTATTATCATTATTCAAATTAAAATTTACTCGGTCACCGATAACAGCAATATCCAGATAATATAGTTTATCTTTTTTCAGATGAAATTCTTTTTTAAATTTTCCGCGAAGAGAACATCGGATAATCTTTTCACTTTCGAGTACTAACACGTAGTAGTCTTTACTTTCTATTCGACAAATTATACCTTCGATAAATATGCTCCATGTAATAATAAATAATAATACGTTTCTGTAAAGTTAACTTATAACCTCAAACTATAAAAATATAAATAATACTAATAAATTTGCGTTGAGCGAAGAGAAATTATGTTTCATTCTATATAATGTCTCAATTCTTTGAGCAAATTAAAATCTTAATTTAAGTTTAACATATTTGAGTCCGAAAGATTCAATTAATACTTCAATTCCTGCAATAAATAATATAATACATTTGGAACAGTTTTTACAGTAAGTGAATTTGTGCTTTTTAGAAACCTTCACGGACGAGGATGAATTAGTTGAATAAATAAGATTTGTGAAGCCAGTAGCCGGCAGTATCGTTTTTGGTTGTAGACGGTTCCCATCTCGATTTATACACTGCTTTCAGAACGTTTTTTAAACATGCTTCACTTCCGGTAGTATTATCCAAAACTTTGTAATCTTTCACCTTACCGTCTTCACCGATTTTTAACGAAAGGTCGATTCTTCCTTTTGTACTTTCATCAATTTTTTTAGGTAGAACTTCCAGAAGCTGCCTTGGAATTTCTTGATTAAATGATCCTGAAGAAAGATTTTCATTATTAATCGAATTACCGGAATTGCCTAGTGATTTTTGACCGGTTTTGGAATATGAAATGGTAATATCCTTTAATGTATCGGGTTCTCCAATTATTGTGGAAATGATAATTAAAGGGGTGGGTGGTTTTTTTACCCCCGATTTAGAAGAAGTTCTTTCTTTTTGTAAGGTTGGCGGTACTACATTGGAATAATTAAATAATGGTTCTGCAGGTATAATATTATTTAAGTCAAATTGAATTTTCGGGAGAAAAGAAAATAACGAGATTATAATAAATAAACTTATAATAAGAGATAATTTCAAATTACGAGAATAATGAATTTTGTCAACTTTCATCTTATTCCCATTGATAGAATACTTTTTAGTAAGGATTGTATATTTTTATTTTAACTTCCGATTTCAGTACTAAAGCTCAATAGAGAATTCATAGATGAGTCCATTCTAAAAAGCTCAATAGTGTCATTCTGAAGGAGCGAGGCGACTGAAAGATCTTTTATTTTTATTAGAGATTCCTCACTTTCCGCCTGAGGCGGACAGGCAGTTCAGAATGACACATCAGTACTTTTTAGAGCAAACTCATAAATATATAATAAATTAATTTCAAATATCAAACTCAAATTTTTCATCTAAAAAATAGAGCTATATTTAAACTTCTAATTATTCGCGAACTATTATCTTCAAATCGGTGTTGTTCGATTAAAAAAATCATCAAATCGTGAATGAATTTCTTATCATTTTGCTTAGTTCTTTCCTCGTAAAAAAATTATTCGATTTAACAAAAAAAGCCGTCAATTAAGCGAAAATAATCAGCGGCTTTTAAAAACATAAAGTTTTTTATAAGATTAAAATCTATAAGTCATTCCTAAAATAAAACGATTTGAAGTTATATTTTGATGGGTTCTTGATAAATTATTGCTATAATTATCGCCGTAAGTTTTCCATGAACCATGTAAATAAGCAACATTTACGGCAACCGAACCATTCAGTAAATAACCGGCTCCAAAGGTGTAATATTTATGATTGAAGCTTGAAGGATCACTTTGGTAAGCAGACGATATTATAAAATAACCGGCTCTAATTCTTAAACCGGTATTTGGAACAGTATATTCCGCTCCAAGATTATAATTAAAGACAGCCTTTAAACTATCGGATATTTGTTTATTTTGACTTTCAACATATTGAGTAGTTAAACCGCTTGGATTGGCAAATTTTAATTGAGTATAATCGATTTGTGTTATCTGACCGCTTAATATTAGTCCATGAATACTTACCGAAGCTCCTAGTCCAAGTTCGTATGGAGTAACTATATCGTATTGAACTTTGTCGCTGTAGTTGGAAGAAATCAATTGTGGATTGAAGCCCCCCGAGAATAAAGCATCACCGTTAACAGTAAATTTTTCTTTAACAGTATATGTTTTAGGAAACTGAACCGTTGCGCCGATTCTTGCAATATTATTGATCTGATATAAAAGTCCAAACTTAGCATCCCAACCTGAAATATCCCAATTAAGGATTCTATTTAGATGAAAGACTTGAAAACCCAAAGTTTTAATATCACCGGGAGTAGTTTCAGCATTAGCATAATATCCTCGCGTGTCTTCTTCATAATAATCATTATTATTATTATAAGAACCGGAAATTATATTCAGATTCACTCCTAAATAAAGATTTTTATAAGCTTCGATGGCTCCTGAGAAAGTCCAATTATTTAAAGAGCCGGTGGATAAAATATTTCCGCGTTGATTTAGAAAACCATTAATTGGAGAATTGTATGATTGGGTTTGAGAATTGTATGTAGTATCGGTTAGATACAAATCGTACGGTATATTATTAGAAATACCATAATTATAAAATTGAATCATCGAATTATTATGATTATTAAATCCGTCAAATTTAAGAGCGCCTGTAAAGTTTTTAGTCGTATGATATGAAATACCAAACACTAGACTGCCTCTAAATGTAGGAAATGGAAAAACAAAACTTAATCTGTTTAATTTTGTAGAGCTTTTTGAATAGTTCGTATATCTATTAAAAAATACGGTATTATTGCCATATTTAGTGTAAGCAATCGAACCGGAAATTTCTAATTTTTTAATCAAACCAAATCCCGCCGGGTTAAAAAAAGCAGCCGAACCATCGTCACTTAAACCTATATAACTATTACCCATACCCAATGCACGTGCACTGGAGCCAAGACCAGGTATACCTAACCTTAAAGCATCATTAGCATTTTGCCCAAACATATTAACACTAAATATTATAATTGTAAAGATTATCAGCTTTGAGCAATGAGAATAAAAGCTTTTCATTTATTTATTTCCTTTCATTGAAGTTTATGTCCGCCACCGTTGTTCCTTAATTTATCATGCGTATTTTTATTTGAACTATTTTTAGAATTATTACTCCCATTTGTTTTCCCTGTTCTATTTCCCTTGACGCCAGGGTTACTTGTCTCAGTTCTTTGTGGTGTACGTCCTCCGTTCTTGGTGGTAGTGCCAAATTTAATACGTAAGTTATTCGAACCGTTTCTCCTTCCGTTATTGTTTCTTAATTTTGAAATGGTCTTATTCCTCAATTGTTTTTTACCTGCCGGTTGATA
>CAJXGP010000320.1 GCA_913053915.1 uncultured Ignavibacteriales bacterium
TCAGTTAAAATTATGACTGTTCATCAGGCAAAAGGGCTCGAATTTCCGGTTGTCTTCTTATATAAATGTGATGAAACTTCTCAAAAAAATTTAGTTAAAAGTAAATCAATTCAAATAGATAAAAATTATGGACTATTAACCAAAGTACCTGTTAACGGAAATTATTTTGCCGAATATCAATCAGCCCCTATTGTTGGGATACACAATTTAATCTCCGATAAAAAAAACAATGCGGAAATAAAAAGATTATTTTATGTCGGTTTAACAAGGGCTCAAAACTATCTTTTTATTTCGACTAGTTTTAGAAAGAATTTAATTTATAATAAAGATTCGTTTATAGGTATGTTGATGGAAGGTTCGGATATCAATTTGTTGGAAACTACTTTCACATTAAAGTCGAAATTAAAATATCTAGTTGGCAATAATGGGAATTATTCTATTAATGAAAAGATGAAGGAAATAGAAATCCCTATAATTTCGGAAATTCAAGAATGTGAAAACAAATGGGCTGAACAAAGTAATAACTTATCCTTTCCGTCTATCCGGATAGAAGAAATATTTGATAAACCAAAAGAGGAGATAATATCTGCTACCAAAGTTGCCGTATATAATCAATGCCCGTTAAAATATCAGATGACTTATGATTATGGATTCGTGCAGCTAATGAATAAAAACAAACAATGGTATAAAGAATCGAAAAGGGGAAATATTGCAAGTGATCGTTTTGAGTTTAACGAATTTGAAAATAACAATGACATTGATGAATTTGATTCAGGTATTCAATCTGATAATCATCGTAATTATGCCGATGTAAAAGGGAGAATAATACATAAAGTTTTACAACATGAATTTTCTCTTGAAGATGTTCCGGCTTTTTTAGAAAAATCTATTAAGGAGGAAATTGCACCGTTAGAATATGATACTCAAGAAATAAAAATTTTACGAAAAAATATTATTTCCGATTTGGAATCCTTTTTGAATTCGCGTACTTATTCTTATTTAAAATCGTTTAATGTGTTTAAAAATGAATATGAAGTATATGTAAAAAAAAACGATTTCTATTTATTCGGTATTATAGACAAATTGATATTTGATGGTAATAAAATTATTATTGTCGATTATAAAACAGACGATATTAAAAGTATAAAAATAAATAATAGAGCCAAAACTTATTTAACTCAATTAAAATTTTATTCATATATTGTAAATCGTTTATTTAAAAATATTGAAGAAATAGACCTAAAATTAATATTTATCAAACACCCGGAACATATAATTACCGAAGTAATGAATAAAGGAGAAATAATTAAATTCGGTAATCAGATAAAAGAGATGGTCAACTTGATAAGGCAACAAAAATTCTCCAAAAATTTGGCTCATTGCAAGGAATGTTTATTTGCACTACATTTTAATAAATGTATAAAAGAGTAATATCTCTAAGTTGAATGCTGTATGGACAAATTTGTGAATGATTGTGAAAGCATCATTAATTTTACTAATTATGCAATGCAACACTTTGGGATTATAAATATGTTTCGAATTATGGCAATACAGACTTCTATTAATATTTTATGTTGAAAATAAACTTGAAGCAGTAATCATCTAATAAAAAATTTTACGAATTTCTATATGATTAATCAGAAAGAGAATATCTATGCAGAAGATAGTGAATCAAATAAAAGAACTGGAAATAATTGAAGAAGAATTAAATTCTAATCCTGTTGGGATATTGGCAGCGTTGGTAGAAGGTGATCAGGTTAATCAAATATCTACAACATTTCTTTATATAGACAAAAATGTATATATATTTTTCAACGAAGGAAATGAGGTATATGAAAAGCTTCAATTTGATAATTTGAGTACCTTTACGGTAATCGGCGACGGTGAAAAAATAAAAGCTAAAAAATTTAATTTTAAACCCACATATAATTTTGTTTCTATTTCTATTACAGGTATGTTAAAAAAAATTGAAGAAATAAAAACATTGAAAGAATTAAAGAGTAATTATATTAAAAAATATAATAAAGAGTTATCTAACGAAATTACTTCCTCTTCCTTGATCAATGTAATAATGATAGATTCTGAAGAAATTCAAGCATTCGAGGAGTATGGAGGATAATGCCGAGTAATTTTTGAGTCCGGTCTAGAAAACCCAAATACTCATAATACCATAACCACAAAAGTTGGATTCTATTATTTATTCAAGGTTTTGTAGATTCCAATTCTTGATTTGTTTAAGAACATGTTTTGTGGGAAAGACATTTTTAGATCAGGCTCTTTTATACTTTAGTCGTTTATAACATTGATTAAAATGATTTAATAAGTTGAGTATTCTTTAAAAATATTCAAAAAATTATTACCGTTTTATAAGGTGATGAAATATACTTGAATATTAAAACACAAAATGGAGCTGCTTCATGCTGAATTATGTCTGGATTGCCTTACTGTTCCTGGGAATAGGTGCAGCAGTCTCAATTGATCTGTATAACAAAAGTGAAAATACGTTTAGAAATAATGAACCGTTACCGGTAACAATAATTTTATCTTCTCCTTTGCAAAAAGGTAAAGTTAAAACATATCAAGCACATCTTGAAGTAAAAGCTACGGTTTTTAATAAATTTTATAATAAAAAAATAATTAAAAACATATCATTACCTGCCACCGTTATTGTTCCTGAAGATAAAACAAAATCAACTATACATTTTAGAATAGGTAAAAAGGATCCGAAAATCTGGCAAGAAATGGCAACGGCTTCTGGCAATAAGGATGATTTAATTGGTCATGTTAAATTTAATCGAATGATTTCCGATAGTATAGCTATTGCTCATATAATACTTCAAAAAGTTTCGTTTTTAAAGATGAAAGATGTAACCAATGCGGCTCTAAAGTATGCCAGTTTGGCAGTCAACATATCTTTGGGATTAATCGGAATTATGGCTTTATGGTTGGGTGTAATGAAAATTGCGGAAGAAGCGGGATTAATAGCAATTATTGCAAATGTTTTAAAACCTATAACTAAAAGATTATTCTCCGATATTCCTGTAGATCATCCTGCAATGGGCGCTATGATAATGAACATTTCCGCAAACATGCTTGGTCTAGGGAATGCTGCAACTCCTTTCGGATTAAAAGCGATGGAAGAGCTTGACAAACTTAATCCGAACAAAGGTACTGCAACTAATGCAATGTGTACTTTTTTAGCGATTAACACCGGCGGTTTGACGTTGATTCCTGCTACTGCAATTGCTGTTAGAGCGGCTGCCGGTAGTACTGAGCCGGCAATTATTATCGGTACTTCCATATTTGCTTCTGCTTGTGCAACTATTGTAGGTGTTACTGCTGCAAAAACTTTGGAAAAATTTCCCATAAAAAAAGGACAGTTTTCTAGTTGGTTAAAATCTAATGGGAAGGGATTTGGTGTTTTTCTAGGATTAATTCTTTTAGTAGTTTTTGTCATTTTTAGTGGTTTTGGAAAAATTTTAGGTTCAACTTTAAGCTTCTTATCCCCGGAATTATTTAAAAGCATTATTGAAGTATTTTCCATACTTGCTATTCCGTTGTTGATTGTAGTATTTATTGGGTTCGGAGTTCTTAAGAAAGTTAGAGTTTATGAAGCATTTGTAGAAGGGGCGAAAGAAGGATTTAGAATTGCCGTAAAGATAATTCCTTACCTAGTGGCAATGTTAGTGGCTATCGGTATTTTTAGAGCCGGAGGAGCATTGAGATGGTTAATTTATATCATTCATCCTTTCACTAATTTAATCGGTATGCCTGCAGCAGCCGTACCAATGGCTTTGATGAGACCGCTTTCCGGAAGCGGTTGTCGAGCAGGACGGAACG
>CAJXGP010000321.1 GCA_913053915.1 uncultured Ignavibacteriales bacterium
AAAGCTCCTCTAGAGCTTACTTGGTCATGTTATCAATCTGAAGATGAAGCATGTGGTGTGTGTGATAGCTGCGCCTTAAGATTGAGAGGTTTTCAGCAAGCAGGTGTTGAAGACCCTATCAAATATAAAATTAGACCAAATTATCTGTGAGATTATTAGTAAAAGGATATTTATGAGTGAAAAATTAAAAATACTGGAAGTGTTCGAAAATGCTTATCCTGAAAGAGACTATAAAGTTGTGCATACCGCTTCCGAATTCACATCTGTTTGCCCGGAAACAGGTCAGCCGGATTTCGCAACTATGGTTTTGGAATATATCCCTGACAAACTATGCATTGAGCTGAAGTCGTTAAAGTTCTATTTAAATTCATACAGAAACGACGGGATCTATTTTGAAAGCGTTACTAATAAAATTTTGGAAGATTTAGTAGAGGTTTGTAAGCCGCATTATATGAAACTTACCGCAAATTTTAATATCCGCGGCGGTATTTCATCTATAGTCGAAGCGGAATATAAAAAGAGTTGATTTATATTTGATACGTCTAAATTAGGATTAGACATATTTAATTTTTAATGAAGGAATAGATGAACACAGTGAGATTAACAAAAGATGAGTTCTTTCAAAAAAAAGAAGAGCTTTTCTACAGTAATAGGAAACAGAGGAATCCTTTAAAATTTAGCCTGCAGTATAGCCTTCTGGTTGAAGAATTCATACGTTCACTTGCCGGTGACTATAAATATGATTTTGTAGTTGCCTCGGCTGGGAGTTTTAGTAGACGGGAGCTTTCTCCCTTTTCCGATATCGATCTAATGTTTATTGTCGATAATGTCAATGAAAATGAAAAAGAAATTGCTTCGCTGATTACTAAATATTGGGATAACGATATTGAAGTTTCACATGTAATCCGGGATTTTGCCGATATCCAAAAATTTTTACATACCGACTTACACACATTTACTCAATTTTTTGAGACTAGATTTCTTTTAGGTTCCGATAAAATTTATGAGCAGTGGAACAAAGAAATCTTTTCCGCTATCGATACCGACACAATTGCCGAACTGCTCGAAGCATTGTTTCAAGATATAAAACATCGATATGAAAAATATGGTGACTCTCCCAAAGTATTGGAACCTAATGTAAAATCATCTGCCGGTAGTTTACGCGATTTTCAGGCAATTGAATGGATGTATATTCTAAAAAGTAAAACATTGATAAACAAACAAAACGAGGCTACACAAGTTGAGATATTCATTGATCTATTGAGGAAAAATAATTACACTACCAATAATGAATGTATACGCCTCTTGAATAGTTATAAATTGGTCCTTCGGATAAGAAATCTTCTTCATCTATTATCAAATCAAAAAAATGATCGTTTTGAGTTCAATGCTCAAAAAAGAATTGCCGCAATCGATAATCATGATAAAGATGCATTGGCAGAATTTATGAGGGAATATTTTACCGCAACCAATGTGATAAATCGTTTTTCAAAATCGATGATAAAGAAATTTCAAGAGGAAATATCTAATCCAATTCCCGATTCTCTATCTATTCAACTTGATGATGACTTTGTTTTAAAAGGTAAAACTATTTCTCATATAAACTCACGGACACTATCATTGTCGGATATCTTAAGGGCATTTTATTACAGAGGCTTATATAATGCACGTTTCGATGAAAGTCTCCGTTCCGAGATTATTGAAATAGTTGAAGATCAAAATAAAGATGAAGACAGAAGCGCCGGATCTTCTGTGTTTTTCAGGGAAATATTAAAGCTGCCTAAAAATGTGGGTCAAACTCTCTCCGTTATGAATGAGCTTGGAGTATTAAAAACTTTTATGCCCGAATTCAAAGATTTAATCGGGTTTCTACAGTATGGTGTCTATCATTGTTATACCGCGGATGAGCATACACTACAAACAATTCAAAATCTTGAGAAGCTTGGAAAGGACACTTCACCCTTAGGAAAAATATATAATAATTTAAAGGATAGAGAAATTCTTCATCTCGGTTTATTGTTTCATGATATTGCAAAACCTATTAATATCTCCGGGCATGAAATCATTGGTATGGAAATGGCATCTTCAATTATGCAGAGATTAGGATACAGTGAAAAAGAAATTGAATCGGTAACTTTTTTAGTTAAAAATCACCTTCTAATGGAACAAGTTGCTTTTAGAAGAAATTTGGACGATCCTGAAACGTTGAATAATTTCACCGAAAAGTTCAACTCTACCGATGAATTGGATTTACTGTATCTGGTAACTTACGCAGACCTTTCCGCCGTAAATCCTGCAGTCTGGACTTCGTGGAAGAGCGATTTATTGGCTGAGCTTTATACTAAAACAAAATCAATGCTTGAAAAACAAATAACAGGTGAAGAATTACTCATTTCCAGTATTTATATTGAACCTAAAGAAATAATCAAACACTCGGACATAATATCGGAATTGCATGTACAGGAACATATAGAGTCAATAAACGATATTGGTTATGCGCATCAGTTTACCGAAAAAGAAATTGCTTCGCATATTGAAGAAATTCAAAAGGGAGTTGGTCTTTCTGTATTATTTAAGGAATTGTCGGACTTCACAAACATTACAATTATTACAAAAGATTTCCCGTCGTTGCTATCTAAAATTTGCGGTGTACTTTCTATTAACGATGCAAATATTCATAATGCAAAAATATTTACCAGAAAGGAAGGGATAGTAATTGATACGTTTAATGTAACCGATTTTAGAACGCATAAAAAAATTGAAAAGGAAATATATCCGAAGATAGAAAAGGATTTAAAATCTGTAATAGAAGGACTCTTGCAGCTTAACAAAGAATTTGCAAAGATGAAATCAAGGTGGTGGCGAATTGAAAATAAATTTTTCAGAAGATCAGGAAAGGTTAAAATCGTATTTGAAAGTCGCGAGAGATATACAATTATGGATGTATTTTCACCGGATCGTTTGGGATTTCTATATCAAGTTACTTCGATGATGAATGAGATAGGGTTGAATATTTACTTTGCAAAAATTTCAACGAAGGGCGACGATATAGTAGATTCTTTTTATGTGCTCGACAGATCCGGTAAGAAAATTTCGCCTGACGATTATAACTTCATTAAGTCTGAAATTACCGGAACTATTTCTAATATGTTATAGGAAATAATTTGAATTTTATGGAAAAAGAAAAACCGATTGGCGTGTTTGATTCCGGTATCGGTGGATTAACGGTTGTAAAAAGAATTGCTTCTGCATTACCGGAAGAGAATATTGTTTATTTCGGAGATACCGCAAGGGTTCCCTACGGTTCTAAATCGAATGCAACAGTGATTGAGTATGCTGTTCAAGATGCCGGATTTTTAATAAAAAAAAACGTAAAAGCAATTGTTGTGGCTTGTAATACCGTATCTTCGGTGGCGTTGGAAGAATTGAGGAAAAATTTCGATGTTCCGATAATTGGTATGATAATGCCGGGTTCTTTGTCAGCGGTTCAAAGTAGCCGCAACGGAAGAATAGGTGTGATTGGGACAAGAGCCACTATCGGCAATCGAGCCTACTATCAGGAAATTAAGAAAATTAAAAGCGATACCGAAGTCTTTGAAAAAGCCTGCCCGCTTTTTGTACCCTTGACTGAAGAGGGCTGGATAACTCATAAAGCTACTTATGAAATTGCTGAAGAATATTTAAAAGAATTTATTAGTGCAAGAGAATTTTTAAACAATATCCCAAGATATTGTTTATGGCTAAAAAATATTACCCCATCGGAAATTAAATCAATGCCGGAAATTAAAAGGCGAATTGAAAATGTCAGAAATTATAGAATGAAAAGCACAAGAGAA
>CAJXGP010000322.1 GCA_913053915.1 uncultured Ignavibacteriales bacterium
TTTTGGAGTAGGGAAATTCCACGCGAAAAATGTAAGTGTAACTATCATTAAGAGAAGCAATGAATGGCAAGACAGGTCTAATGCCGTTACATCCGTATTATGCATATATAGGAAATGAATAGTATGAGATATAAGATATACTATCGAAAGTATTAACATCAATATAAAAAGTCTGCTGGTTCTATTTTCATTATCCCTCGAATAGATAATAAATATTAAACCTAAAGTTATCAAAAAATACTATTTAATAAAAACCAGGACAATGAAGACAAAGCAATAGTTGATACTAAAAATATTATCTGATAGATATTAAATTGCATAAAAATATTTTGTTATTAAGAACCGTTAAGTTTTTATCAAAACCCGGCTATTTCATTTTAAATTCTTAAAAATCATTTAAAATATTTTAAAAACCAATCAATTTTAATATGAATTTATAAAAAATACATACAATAATACATAGGCATAATTATTGTTCGCTGCAATATAAAAACTCAAGATAAATAATGACAAAAAAATTAATTCCGGTATTTCTGCTAATTTTTCTTTTAAGTGCATCTGCTATAATTTTCGAAATAAGCCTGTCAAGGCTATTTTCATATATGTTAAACTATCATTTTGTTTTTATAATAATCTCAATTGCATTATTAGGTATTGCGGCAGGGCAAATTATATATGCAAAAAAATATCAAAAAATTAATTCTATTGCACTCATTTTTTTCTTTTTACTGCCGTTTTCGATATTGTTCAGTTTGATAACAATATTTATAATACCTCAAATTCCGTACTTAGCGGATGCGGGTAATGCTTTATTCTTCTATCTCATCTTGTCTATAATTCCGTTTATATCGGTAGGAGTGATAAATGCATATCTCTTTCAGCAATCTTCATATTCCAGCAGGACAATTTATGCTTTCGACTTATTTGGAGCCTCTTTCGGGGCATTATTATCGTATTATTTATTGAATGCGATAAACTTAATAAGCGTTTTTATCTTTATCCTGTTATTGTCAATCATTTTAATTGCAATTCGTGTTATTTATTTCGAACGGAAAAGAAATAAAAAATTTATTTACTTAACTCTCGGTTTATCATTTTTGTTATTATCAGTTATCCTAAGTGATAATGTCTCCATTAATATTCCAATGGCAAAATCGATGAATAAAGATTTGTACAGAATAGAAAGTAATACAAATGGAAAAGTGGAAAATATAGCTAGTCGGTGGAATTCTTTCGGAAAATCCGATTTGGTAAAAATAAATTATTCCGATTCAACTTCTGAAATGTCCTTGTTTATTGACGGGGAGGCAGGAACCAAAGTTGTAAAAATAGATGAACTTAAAAAGAATCTTGAAGAACAGAGACAAGTTCTTAAAGATAGAGGTGAATTTTTCCCCTTCTACTTTTTAACACCGGAAGAAAAAGATGATGCTTTAATAATTGGGCCCGGTGGAGGAATAGATATAGCCGTCAATTATTTTGGAAATACCAAGCATATAGATGCCGTGGAGGTTAATCCTTCATTCGTAAATCTGATGATGAAATATAACAAATCAACATTTAAAGATCTTAAGAATCTAACCGTGTATGTGCAAGAGGGAAGAAACTTTGTCCGGAATGTAAAGCATAGATATAACTTAATTTTCTTGACTTTACCCGTAACCAAAAGCGGAAGGTCTACGGATTTTTTCAGCTTAACGGAGAACTACCTATTTACGGTAAATGCTTTAAAGGATTACATGAACATATTGACTGATAATGGTAGGATTATATTTACTATGCACAGCAGAGAAGAAATCTATAGATTGATATCCAATTATTTACAGTATAGAAAAGATAGCGGTTTAGATAACACAAGCGCATTCGATAATTTATATGTAATCTCAAATGGAATGATGCCTGTATTAGTGATTAAAAAAACTCCATTTACCAAAAAAGATATAAAATTAAGGCATTATACTGCGCATAAATTGAATTTAATCAATGATAATGCGTTTTTTCCTTATATAAAACAGATTAAGATTGATACAACATTATACAACGGACAAACGGTTAGATGGCAAATGTTTGATAATGTATTGTATAATATATCCGAAAATAGATATAGTTTTCATGCATTGTCCTCTTCTGCATCTATTGATCTAAATCCTGTTACAGATAATGCACCTTTCTTTTACCATTTCAAATCCGGCATCCCAAAAGAATTGATATATTTATTTTTCTTTGGGCTTTTAATCCTGATCGGTATTTTCATTTATATTAAAAATAAGAATGTAATGGAAGCAGATGGAGAAATGAATCAATTTAAGTTGCAGGTATTAAGTAAGTATTTTATTACTTTAGCTTTTTTGCTGGGATTTTCTTATTTGCTGTATCAAGCATATTTATTCCATATACTATCATTAAACTTGGACAATCCGGCTAAATCATTTTCTGTTCTTCTATTTTCATTTTTACTTGGGAATGGATTGGGAAGTCTTTTCTCTACTAAGATAAATAGAAACCGTTTGATAATGACCGGTGTTTCCATTAGTCTGATTATCATTGTGATAATTTTTGAGCAGTATCTTTTGATACCTTTAGTAATTCATTCATCTTCCGAATTGTTATTGTCGGGTGCAATTTTTATCCCTGCATTTTTAATAGGAATACCTTTCCCGTTGTTGTTAAAAGAATTATCCCTTTTTAAGGAAAAGAACGGGATCGCTATTATGTTGGGAATCTCAGGGGTCGCGTGTTTTATTGCTTCCATAGTTGCAATAATTGCAGCAATGTTATATGGATATTCAATAATATTATATTTGTCTGTTACAATCTATCTTATAATCCTCCTCTCCATAATAATAATGATTCGACGATCAAAATTAATTAAATACGAAAAGAAATTGATATATGAACAAACGGAAAAAGATTACGCAAAACAATATATATATGAAAAAAATGAATAAAAATTAAGCATATATTAATTTGGCGGATATAGTTTAGGATTTACAAACTTATTAAAACGTTGCAAACCAACAATTTACAAAGTTCATTTATCCTATTTGAACCCCATCGGGTTAATACAATAATGAATAAAACTTATTATCTATGCTGCCCGTTATGTCAATCTTGTTTTTAAACGATCCTAAAAAATATGTTGAAAGATATAAAAGAATAAATTTGTAATCGACAAAAGAAATCACTCATTAAAGGGAAAACTATTTAAATTAATAAATAAGGAGAATAAAGATGAAAAATTTAAAAAACCTTTCAATTATATCATTAATTGGAATATTGGTTTTTTTATTAACAACTTGTTCTAAACCGAAAACTCAGGTTGTAAAAACCGCTACTGCTAAAGTAATAAGTACGTCGAGTGTTAATACGCCTGAAAACATAAATGCTCTTATGCGTGCTATGGAAATTCAACAGTTTAAAAAAAAGGTAGTTGCGCCGGATTTTAAATTGAAAAATGTAAACGGTAAGACAGTAAGTCTAAAAGATTTCAGAGGTAAATTCATATTACTTAATTTTATGGCTACCTGGTGTATGTGGTGTCGTAAAGAGATGCCGCATTTGCAAAAACTACACAATCGATTTAAAGATAAAGATTTTGTCATTATAGCTGTTTTCAGCGACCGGGAAGGGGCGAAAGCAGTAAAGCCATTTATAAAAAACTCGGGATACACTTTTACGGAAAATGCCGGTACATATAATTCCGGACTATTGGATCCAACGGGCAGGGTAACAGGTATGTATAGAGTAACAGGTACGCCAACGACATTTTTAATTGATAAAAGTGGAAATGCATTTGCAGTAGCGCAAGGCTATAGAGATTGGTCAAAAAAAG
>CAJXGP010000323.1 GCA_913053915.1 uncultured Ignavibacteriales bacterium
GGTAATATTGCAAACGGTGTTACATTGGCTCAACTTGAAAATGCCGGTGTCGATGCCGTTCGTGTGGGAATTGGAAGCGGGAGTGTTTGTACAACTTCAATTCAAACAGGAATTGGGATAGGGCAAGTTTCCTCCGTATTGAATGTATATTTTGCACGTGAAGATAAAGGACTAAAAATAAAAATTATAGCTGACGGCGGTATCAAAAGTCCCGGCGATGTTGCAAAAGCTATTGCTCTGGGTGCCGATGCAGTAATGTTAGGCAGATTATTAGCCGGTACAAGAGAAACACCCGGAGAGGTAATTAAATATAACGAACAGCTTTGGAAGAAATATCGTGGCTCTGCATCTTTCGGTGTAAAATTGAAAAAAGAATTTATCGAAGGCGAAGAAACAATGGTCCCTTATAAAGGTGATGTTAAAAATGTTATCGATAGTATAAGCGATGGTTTACGCAGTTCCATGAGTTATATGAATTGCTTTACGCTTGATGAGTTAAGACAAAAAGATACTTTTGCAATCCTTAGTAATAGCTCTTACCTTGAACGATTGCCGAAAATTTAACACTGTTTTGAATACATGGCATTAAAACCGGAGATAGGAATTAACTTTTCCGAAAGTAGGCAGGTGAACCGATTACCTAATTGGTAATCTATAATAAGGCTTCCGCAAAATAAAATATTCAACTAGTTTGTCATTTCGACCGTAGGGAGAAATCTTTGAATATACTCATTAAGCGGAAGATTTCTCACCCAAAAAACGGGTTTGAAATGACAGGACCTTTATTTTGCAGGAACTCTATTTGTTACTCTTTTAAAAATAAATGTATATTTACTTTGTTCTTAGTGATTCATTTATATCGTTATCAAATTTAAATTGCCATCCGGTTTATTTCATTTTATTATTGAAACGAAATTAAAATAGTCGTTTTTGAGTTTTCAAATTGTGAACATTGCAAAAATGAAAGGTTTTTTAAAAAAATATTTTTTTAGATAAGACCCATTATTTATTGTGGTGATTAACTCACTCTATTTTATTTTTCCGGTAAATAAAAATCAAAGTTACTAAATATCATGATTCAATTACATATTCATTCTTATTACACTTTCTTGCAGGGAACAATATCCATTGATAAAATAATTGAATATGCCAAAAAATATAATTTAAAATCGATAGCTTTAACCGATACTAATTGTATGTGTGGACTGATTGAATTCGCGAAAAAATGCAAAGTAGAAAAAATAAAACCAATTCTCGGTGCCTTGATTAACGATCCCGTTTTCCAAAATGAATATGCAGTTTTTTTAGCAAAAAATAACGAAGGCTACGCCGAACTTTGCAAAATTATTACTATGAGAAAATTGCGAGAAGATTTTTCACTTTATGAAATTATTAATAAAAAATCCGAAAATTTGTTTGTCATAACTTCCTCCATAGATTTATTAAAGAAAATCACTTTTTCCAAAAATCTCTATGTGGAATTAATTTCGACTAAAAGACATAAAAGAAAATCAAAAGAATTATATGAATTTGCACAATATAAAAACTTGAAAATAGTGGCTACTCATCCTGCATATTTTGTTGATAAAGATGATTATTCGACACATAAAATCGTAACTTCCATTCGTTTAAATAAAACTTTCGAAAATTTAACCGATACCAATATAATTGATGAAGAATATTATTTAATCGATCCGGAAGTATTTGAAAAACGTTGGAAAATTTTTTATAGCGCTATTCATGCATCGGAAGATATAGCGGAAAAATGTAATGTAAACCTCGAATTGAATAAATACAAATTCCCTCACATAAAAGTACCTACCAATGAGTCTGCATATACATATCTATGGAAAGAATCCTTTCAAGGTTTGCATAAACGGTACGATCCTGTTACGGAAGTTGCGATTAACCGTTTAGAAAAAGAATTAAAAGTAATTGATGATATGAATTTATCGGATTATTTCTTAATGGTATTGAGCATTGTAAAAGAAGCGAAGAGAAGAGGAATGTTATTTATCGGCAGAGGATCGGCTGCTAACAGCTTAACGGCTTATTGTCTGGGTCTAACGCAGGTTGACCCCATTAGATACAATCTTTATTTTGAAAGATTTCTGAATAAAAGCAGAAGAAATCTTCCCGATATAGATATCGACTTTTCTTGGAAAGAAAGAGACGAAATCATCAAATATGTTTTTGAACATTACGGTTACGAATATGTCGCCATGATTTCTACTACCATTACTTTTAAAGCTCGTTCTGCTTTTCGGGAGGTTGCCAAGACTTTTGGAATTACAAACGAAGAAATTTCACAATACAGTAAATTCATTCCTTGGACAAATGCCAAAAATCTTCTTAAGATATCCGAGTTATTTCCGGAATCGTGTAAGGTGAATTTTAATATTGAACCTTGGAAATCGATAATTAATATTGCCGTAAAAATTGCTGATTTTCCGCGTCATCTCAGTATTCATCCGAGTGGAATTATCATCACTCCGAAGCCGGTTACAAATTATGTAGCTCTCGAATATGCTAAAAATAAAGGCTTGGGACTAATAATAACTCAACCTGATATGTATTCGATAGAAGATATGGGATTAATAAAAATAGATTTGTTAAGTCAAAGGTCGTTAGGTGTTTTGAGAGATACATTAACTAATATTCGCAAAAGAGAAGAAAATTAAGTATAAAATTACACAATTTTTATGAAAGTAGTTTTTTATATCAAATTATGGATATTCATAAAATTGAAAGCTTTTTCAAGAAGAAGATATCTTATTTATAGGAGACTCATTCATCAATGAATTAGATTAGTTTACAAAAACTCCAATAAAAAAATTTCAATTTAACGTAAAATTAAATGACCAAGTTTATCCCGTTTTGTTTCCAAATATCGGAAATTATTTTCATTTGGTTCAATTTCAATCGGTATTCTTTCTACAATTTCGAGACCGTATCCTTTTAATCCGATTACTTTTTTGGGATTATTAGTCAGTAATTTAATTTTTCTTACGCCTAAGTCTAACAAAATTTGTGCTCCGATTCCATAATCCCTCAAATCGGGTTTAAAACCCAATGCTTCGTTAGCTTCAACGGTATCTTTTCCTTCGTCTTGAAGTGCATAGGCTAGTATTTTATTAATCAGTCCAATACCTCTACCCTCTTGTCTCATATAGACAAGCACGCCGTTATCTTCCTTATTAATCATATCCAACGCGGTATTCAACTGGTCATGGCAATCACAACGAAGAGAAAGAAATATATCACCGGTTAAACATTCTGAATGCATTCTAACCAACACAGGTTTTTCAGGATCTATTTTCCCTTTTACTAAAGCCACATGTTCCTTGTTATCGACAAAACTACGGTATAGATATATAATAAAATTACCATGAGCGGTAGGAAGTTTGGCTTTTGCAACTTTTTCAACTAATCTTTCACTTTTGAGTCTATATTCAATAATATCTTTCACGGTAATTATTTTAAGATCATGATTTTTTGCAATTTCCAAAAGATTCGGAACGCGAGCCATTTCACCATTATCGAGTAGGATTTCGCATAAAACTCCTGCAGGCTTTAAATTTGCAAGTTTAACTAAATCAACGACAGCCTCGGTATGACCGGCACGTCTTAAGACACCTTCATCAAAAGCTCTGAGGGGAAAGATATGCCCGGGTCGGGCAAAGTCATCGACAATAGATTTATCATCCATCAATTTTTTAATAGTAAACGCTCTATCGGCAGCCGAAATTCCCGTTGTCGTACCTTCTTTAGCGTCAACCGTAATAGTAAATTGAGTTCCGTGCAGTGCAGAATTCGTATCAACCATTAACG
>CAJXGP010000324.1 GCA_913053915.1 uncultured Ignavibacteriales bacterium
TCATATAAACCTTGAGCGACATTTTTTTCCTCAATCATCTGATATAAATTTTGAATTTATATGGAATAGAATTGATGGAAGAGGTGAATATAATCTAACCGTTTTTCTTGTGCACTTTCTCTTTTCCTTTTTCGCATTTTTTGACTCCTATCTTTTTATAATAATTTTTCAGATGTTCCTTTTTAGAGTAAACTCATTTATTTAAATATACTGCGGCTATTACACAAAGCGAGAATTAATTTTAAACCGTTATTAAAATTTTTAAGTTTATATAGATTAATTGAATAATTCTAAAGGAAAAATTAAAATTTTAGATTAAATTTATGCCGTACATATAATTATTAAACCGTCCATAAAGTAAATTATGAAGCAAACGGATATTTCCATATTTTTGTAACTAGATTTAATTTAGGAAATATTCCATTAGATATTAAAAGAATTATATTAAGAAGTAACTATTTACTTTTTATATTTGTCTAAAAAAGATAATCTAAGAAATTTATAACCATTTTACGGGAATATATAATGCGTACTGTAATAAGTCTTTTATTTATAATAACTTTTACTTTTGTATCGTACGGTCAGAAAAAAATGACCTTACAAAAGGCGATAAATATAGCTCTCCAAAGAAATATCACACTTCAAAAGTCGATGAACAATCTTAAATCACTACGATCTAACGTTAAAGCTGCATACGGTAATTTTCTTCCCAGCTTAAGTGTAAACGGAAATTGGAATTGGCAACGTACAATTCAAAATGAAGGTGGAAGTTATAATTTTCAAGGTGTAACAATCCCAATACCCAAGAGAATTGCAGAAAACAGGAACTACTCTGCAAGTGTAAACTCGTCGTGGTCCCTATTTAACGGTTTATCAATGTTCGCAAATTTATCTAAAAATAAGAACAATTATAAATCGGCAAGGTTATCATTGGAACGAGAGAAACAAAATATTGTCTTCCAAACTATTGGCCTTTATTATACTGTTATAAATGCTCAGCAACTATTAAAAGTGAAGGAGAAAGACCTTAAATGGAATAAAAGAAATTTAGAAACTATTATCGAAAGAAATAAACTTGGTGCCGTAACTCTTGCAGATGTTTATTCACAGCAAGTCCAGGAAGGTAATGCGGAATTGGCGCTTATACAGGCAAAGAATAATGTGGAGATTGCAAAAAGTAATTTATTATATTTTTTGGGGTTAAATGTATTAAAGAATTATAAATTTACCAATGCATTAACTACGGAGGAACAAAAAATACTGAAAGAGAAATTCACCAATGATTATAACGAATTATCGATATTGGTTCGTCAGGCTCTTCAGCACCGTATTGATTTAGAGAGTGCCAGGTTAGCTATTCAAAGTGCGAAAGATGCCGTTACAATTGCGTGGGCAGGAAATTTACCATCGTTGAATGGAATGTTCAGTTATAATTTAAGAGGGAATGAATTTTCATGGACGAACTTGCAGAAGTCAAGAAGTTATTTTGCAGGTTTGACTTTACGAATTCCCATATTTTCAGGTTTTTCTGTAGAAAATCGTATCGAATTAGCTAAAGTTAATGTTGAAAATGCTTCCGTAGATTTAACTAATTTACAACGGCAAATCACTCAGAATATTCAAAAAACATATCTGGACTTACAAGCAGGAGAAAAGAATTTGGAGGTTAGCCGGAGAAATGTAAAAGCGGCTGAAGAAAATAGAAAAATTGCCGAAGAAAAATATACTCTCGGTTCGGGTACTTTGCTTGATGTATTGATTGCCAATTCTAATTATACAAATGCACGTACAAATCGTATCAATAATGAATTTAATTATATAGTTCTTAGCAAACAGTTAAAATATTACTTAGGAGTTTTGAACTATAAACAATATGAATAAATTTTAATTATGAGGAGAATAATTCCATGACGAATGGTAAATCTAAAAAGTCGAAAAAGAAGTTAATTATCTTTGGAGGATTAGGGATATTGGTTATTGCTCTTGTTTTAATTGCCATATTTGGTAGCAATAATGAAAAAATAATTCAGGTTCAAACCGAAAAAGTTAATAAAAGAAATATCACACAAACTGTTACGGGTACCGGCAATTTAGACCCAAAACATAAAGTCGTAATAACACCTCAAATAACAGGCGAAATAGGGGAGTTGCCTGTTAAAGAAGGCGATTATTTCCATAAAGGTGAGTTACTTATCAAAATAAAACAAGATTACTATATTGCTCAGCGTGATCAAGCGCAGGCAAACTTGGAAGTTGCACAAGCTAATTTATCAATGAAGCAGGCAAACTTGGAAAAGTTGACGGCTAATTTTAAAAGAGTAAGAAAACTTCATGAAAAAAAATTAACTAGTGATTCTAACCTTGAGGCTGCCAGAAGCAGCTATTTAAGTGCTAAAGCAGCATACGAAGGGGGCATGGCTCAGGTTTCAACCGCTAGAGCAGCTCTTAATCAACAAGTAGATCAATTAAGCAAAACAGTTATTCATTCACCGATGAACGGAACGGTTACAAAATTAAATGTTGAACTCGGTGAAAGAGTATTGGGTAGTGGATTCAGCCAAGGAACAAATTTAATGACAATTTCAGATCTTCCGAGTATGGAAGCGGTTGTCGACGTTGATGAAAACGATGTGATTTTAGTTGCTTTGGGTGATACTGCCGATGTTAAAATTGACGCGTTTGGCGATAAGGTGTTTAAAGCTATAGTAACTCAAATAGGGAATAGTGCAATTACTTCGGGAATGGGTACTCAGGCACAAGTTGTTAATTTTGAAGTTAAATTAAAGTTTTTAAAATTTAATACGGAATTCAGACCCGGAATGTCTTGCAGTGCTAATATTCAGACGGAAACAAAGAGGAATATCTTAAGCGTTCCTATTCAAAGTGTAACTGCTCGAAATGAACCTATTAGAAGTAAGAAAAAAGGTGGTCATCGAGGTTCGAAAAATTTTCAAGGTAACAATAATAAGTTGAGGGAAGTTGTATTTGTTGTAAAGAACGGAATTGCAAAAGCAGTGAAAGTTACTACGGGTATCAGTAATGATAATTATATTGAAACCAAAAGCGGTTTGAAAGAAGGCGAAGTGGTTGTTACCGGTCCATACAGGGCTATTTCAAGAGAATTACGCGATGGTTCTAAAGTGAGGGTAGAAAAAAAAATGAAATCTCTGACTATTAAATAAAATTAAAATTGGAATTGAAGATGAATATTATCAATATTGAACGCATATCTAGAGTCTATAACGTCGGTGCAGAGAATGTACATGCTTTGAGAGATATTTCATTAAGAATTAATAAAAATGAGTATGTAGCAATAATGGGCCCTTCAGGTTCGGGTAAAACAACTTTAATGAATATGCTTGGATGTTTGGATACACCAACTTCAGGTAAATATGAATTTGGAAATCAGAATGTTAGTCAAATGTCCGATAATCAGCTTGCTAAAATACGAAACAAAGAAATTGGGTTCGTCTTTCAAACATTTAATCTTTTGGCTAGATCAGATGCACTTCAAAATGTTGAATTGCCTTTAATTTATGCCGGTATATCTAAGTCTGAACGAAGAGAGCGGGCTATGCAATCTTTAATTGATGTAGGATTAAAAGACAGAATGCATCATAAGTCGAATGAACTTTCAGGAGGACAACGGCAGAGGGTTGCAATAGCACGTGCTATAGTTACCAGACCTTCAATTATTTTGGCTGATGAACCGACAGGTAATTTAGATTCAAAAACCGGTGAGGAAATAATGGTTTTATTTAATGAAATTTATGGAAGGGGAAATACAATCATTTTAGTTACTCATGAGGAATACATAGCAGAGCATGCAG
>CAJXGP010000325.1 GCA_913053915.1 uncultured Ignavibacteriales bacterium
TATACCAATAACCACCAAATACAATGAATTGTGTATATCGGTCAAATTTACTTCCTTCAGTTGTTTTATTACTAGCTACCGGATTAGCTTCACCATACCCGGCAGTAGTTAATCTACCGGCAGATACACCTTTGGCAACTAAAAATTCTTTTACCGACTGAGCTCTTTCCAAAGAAAGTTTTTCATTATATTTTTTAGAGCCTATATTATCTGTATAACCTTGTATTTCAACATCGATATTAGGATGCGTCAAAAGAATTTCAACAGCATTATAAAGAATAGGTAAAGACTCAGGACGAATAGTTGTTCTTCCAAAATCAAAATTAACACCTAACAAAACCCATTTATTCCCTACGGCAGTAGAAACAGCTTGATGACGTTTTACAATATTTTCGATTCTATTATAATCAATTTCAATTGGTTTAGGAGCATATTTTTTAACAATTTCTTCAATTCTCTTATAATTTATTTTGGGCGTAAGTCCCTCATATAAATCATTAAGATGAGATCTAGGACCTTTATTAAAATAGTAAACTGCACCAAGATCAAATGTCATATAAGAATCAAAATTACCTCCTAGAATACCGTAACCGTTTGTTCCATAATTTCCATCAAAACCACTAGATGAAGGAGTATGGTAACCCAATTCGGTTTTTATTCTCCATTTCGGTGCAACTGCCCATTCAGCACCAAAGGATAAATTCAGTTGATAATCCAAATGACTTTTATTTAAAGCCGAATATTTTGAACCGGTAATTGAATTTAAAAACCCGCCCAAGCCAACACCAATATAAGGTGAAACTTTTTCAACCGGTACAAAATAGTAAAGTAAATCAAAATTTGCTGCTAAAACATTGTTCTTAATATTAGCTCTAGTGTCCTTCAGATAAATATAATTTCCTTCCATTCGTATTCCTACATGTTCCGAAAAATTTCTTTGTATGGAAGCAAATAAACCAAATTGTGTTCCTAATTCATCATTAGAATAGGTGTTGAAACTAATGTACCTAGGATACGAGAACCCAAATCCATAGCTCCAACTGTTTTGAGCCAAATCATAGTTTGATGTTTGAGCATAAGTGTTACTCATTAAAACAACTATGAACAACCCCACAAAGATTCCTATCAATTTTTTCATATATGTCCCTCATTTATTTTTATTATTTTTAAATTGAATTTTTTATTCGGAAAAACTTTAATATATAAACTTTACGATTACTTTATTTATAAAATATTACTTTTTGTCATTAAATACAATAAATCTTCCCTAAAAAAGCATTTTTCCTGTGAATAAGTTATGATTTTAGTCAATATTCACAACCCGGAAGCATGAAAGTAATTTTTTTAGATACATTCAATACAATTAAAATATTATCTTTTGATTTTAATTGCATTTTAAAATTATTTATACTTGGAATTTTAATCATAAGAATTTATTTTAATAACTTAGAATTTAATTAAAATTGAATTTATGAAATAATAATTCGGGGTGTAGCGCAGCCCGGTTAGCGCGCTTCGTTCGGGACGAAGAGGTCGGGAGTTCGAATCTCCCCACCCCGACTTTCTTTAATTATCATTCGTAATCTAAATTTAATTCTTTAATTAATCAATAATTACCGTATTTTTTTGTTTTATTATGGCACAAAATCATTCTTTTGATATTGTTTCACAAGTTAATTTTCAAGAAGTTGATAATGCAGTTAATCAAGCCGTGAGGGAAATTCATCAAAGGTATGATCTAAAAGATTCCAATACCCAAATCGAACTAAATAAGAATGATAAACTGATTACGATAATTACGAGAGACGACTATTCTTTAAAAGCCGGTATAGACATCTTACAAACAAAATTTATCAGAAGAGGAATTTCCATAAAAGTTCTTAAATTTAATAACCCGGAATCGGCAGCCGGAGGTAGAATTAGGCAAAAGATTATTTTGCAGAGCGGAATTTCAAAAGAGAATGCAAAAAAAATCACTAAAATGATTAAGGAATCAAAATTAAAAGTAAATGCCCAAATTCAGGATGAGCAAATTCGAGTTCACGCTCCCAAAATCGATAAATTACAGGCCGTTATAGAATTGGTAAAAAATGCCGATTTAGATTTTCCTACCCAATATGTAAATCTAAAATAAATTCAACATGCATACGCCTGCTTTAGTCTCTCTTTTCCCAAAGATTGAACAATTGCCAACTCCTCTTCAGATACTTTTTCAATATCACCATAATATTTATTTTCAACGATATCCTGCCTAGCGCTTGCTTTAACCATTACCGAAGATAGCACTTCCAGGTTGCTGACAATAATATTTTTAGTGCCCGGCTCCTTATCAATTTGTCCTTCTATCAAATATGGACCCATCGACATTGTTTTATCTGCAACTCTATAATAAACTGTTGGGAAAATTATCGCTTCAAATGTTCCGGTTAAATCTTCAAGCGACAAGAACTTCATGATCTTCCCTTTTCGTGTTTTTATTCGTTTAGAAGTCATATACCATCCAACCATTTTAACATTCTTCCCCCTGTATTTCTGCATTTCTTCCGCCATTATAACTGAAAGACTGTTTATCCAGTCGCCAAAAAAATATAAAGGATGGCGGGTTACCATATAACCAAATATTTCATATTCTATTCTGCAACGTTCTTCTATGGTATAATCTGTTTTAGAAACAACCTCTTTTTCCAAATTAAAGGTTTCATACATGAAAAGATCATTATAATTCAGCACATGCATTCTTCGTCGATAAATATAAATATCCAACAATCTCAGTAAGGATGGCCGTGTAAAATTAAAGCAATCCATTGCACCGCATTTGATCAAAATCGCAGTCTCTTTATACCCAAGTTTTGTCCTTATTAAAAAGTCCGTAAGTGATATGTATTTTCCGTTTTTTTTTCTTTCATTTAAAATTATATTAATAGAATTGTAAGCGAGATTTTTTATTGCCATTAATCCAATTCCGATAGTTTTTCCGGAGCCAATATATTCATAGCAGCTTTTGTTTACGCAGGGAAGTTCAATCTTCAGCCCCATTCTCTTTGCCTCTTGAACATAAACGGCAACTGAATAGAAACCCCCGCCATTATTAAGGACACTCTCCATAAACTCTGCAGGGTAATGCGCCTTTAAATAAGCAACCTGGTAAGATAGTAAAGCAAAGGAAGCACTATGAGCTTTGCAAAACGAATAACCGGCAAATGATTCGATTTGTCTCCAAAGTTCTTTTGCATGATAATTTGAAAGCCCCTTAGTTCTGCATGAATAAAAAAAATCCTCTTTAATTTTCTGCATTGCTTCGTGCGATCGCATTTTACCGCTCATTGCTCTTCTCATTAAATCAGCTTCTTCAAGAGAAAGCCCCACAACATAATGAGCAATTTTAATTACATCTTCCTGATACACCATTACTCCATAAGTTTCGCTCAAATATTGCTCCATTTCTTTTAATAAGTATTTACGGCGCATTGGGTCCTTGTGGCGTGCAATAAACTCATGCATCATACCGCTTTCTGCAACACCCGGACGAATAATAGAGCTTGCCGCAATTAACATTTCAAAAGAATGAACGTCTAGTCTGGGAAGTAAGGATCTCATACCCGGCGATTCAATGTAAAAACAGCCGATTGTATCCCCTTTCCGAATTAAATCATTAGTGGCTTTATCATGAAACAATATTTCAAAATCAAAGATATCAAAATCTACATCCCTTGTTTTACGTTGAATTTGTGGGAGAAGTGTGTATATATTTACATTTCTCCATTGCACAGGTACTAAGTAACTCAAATGTTCATTCATATAGTTTTCATTGATATTTATATAATA
>CAJXGP010000326.1 GCA_913053915.1 uncultured Ignavibacteriales bacterium
CGGTGAAGGAAGTAATATCTATCTAATTTAAACAAACAATTTATGCTTCCTGTAGTGTCCTTATTTATCTGCCAATAACCTGTTAACCCGGGTTTTAAATTAAATTTTTCTCTCTTTTTATAAAGTTCCGGGTAATTTTTTTTTATGTTTTCAAGGTCTTGTATATCTAAAGGGCGAGGACCTACAAAAGTCATTTCACCCTTAAGGATATTAACTAATTGAGGTAATTCGTCAATTCCTGTTTTTCTTAAAAATTGCCCAATGGGATATATAAAGTTCTGCTTAAATGTTCTATTTAAATTAAAAGATATATTATTATCTTCCGAAGCATTTAAATTGTTTTTCAACGTTCTCAGTTTATAAATATTAAAACGATTTTTATTTAAAGACAGTCCCCTCTCTTGTATAAAAACCGGATTTTGTTTTGTCTGTATAAAAATTATCAGACTTAAAAACAACAAAGGGATAAATAATAAAAACAAAAGAATAAACGCTAAGACTGCATCGAAAATTCTTTTAATTCTGCTATATTCCATTGATACACCCTCGATAAATTTAATGCTTCTTTACCTGATATTTCTTAATTGGTTTTTATAAAAGAATTATTTACTATTACGGCATTCGGCACTCATTTCATCAAAATCATCTTTTTTGTTTTTACAAAATTTTCTGCTCCGCCTGTGACGGAAAGTCTGTAAAAATAAATTCCGCTTGAAAGAAAACTTGCATTATGGTAGTATTAGGATTAAACGGATTAGGATAATTCTGAGAAAGTTTGAAAGTCAAAGGTATAATATTAGATTCGTTAACTGAAGTAACATTAGAATTTATAAAAAATGTATATATCCGGTCTTTTTGTCCATCAAAATTTACTGAAAAATCACTCAGCATATTAACATCATTATTCAATACCTGTCCGCTAAGTACAAAATTGTAATGATTCTTAATTTGCTTCGGTATTTCCGAAAGGATATTTTTCCAGCTAAGTATTATTTTACCGCTTAATTTAGACAATACGTTAAAAGTCCATGATTTTCCGCTTTCCGGAGAACTGAATTTTTCCCTAATATCTGCCGAATATCTTGAAAACAAAGGCGACCAATTTTTATGTACAAAATATGATTGTATAGCGTTATTTGCCGGTGCAATAGGAGGTTTGGCATAATCATACCTTGCATCAAAATTATCCGTAGCATTATTGTTTGCACCGAATAGAAGCAGATCATCCATACTTGCACTATTTTTAGCTGTAATTCTTACTATCCAATTATCAAGTGAGGGAACAGATTTTTTAATATTCCCGTTTCTTTTAAGCAGCGGGTTGTTTATTGTTGATGAATGCAGATAAATTATGTTCAAGTTGCCGGTCAGCGCTGCAAACCAATATCCTTCCCACTGGGTAAGTGTATCTTCCGAAGAATAATTTCCGCTTGTGCTGTTATAAGTATAAAATTTATTTTGAATCCAGCCGAGAGAAGCTGCCGAATCGGACGATACCGTCGTATCATTTCTACTTATTAAAATACCGTTTTTAGGATATGCCCTAATATAAGGCGAAGCCGATAAATTCCACCCCGGTTTGAGACTTAATTTAAAAGTGTCCGTCACAGCCGAGCCGGTAAAACTTAAATTTAACGTATCTTCAATACCCAACCAATAACCGTTCCCTGCATTTAAATAACTTTCCGGCAAATAGCCCCCTGAATTAGCATAACCAAATAAATAAAACGATGAAAGATTTATAATTGAAGTTGCTGATGAATCTGAAGCTGCTGCAGGAATAGAGAATAAATTCCATCCCGGGAAAAATGTTTTTGAAAAATTTGATGATATACCAGTGCCTGCCAAAGTAACAACTAATGTATCAGTTGCCGGGTCGTTGCTGATTATAGATAAATCAGCCGAATAATTTATAGCAGCAGCCGGATGAAATTTTACGGATATTGTAACACTGTCATTTTTCAAAATAGTAAAAGACGTATCGCTTAAATTTGAGAACACGGAATTAGAAACTACTATATTTGAAATATTTAACGTGGTATCGCCCCGGTTATAAATTTTGAATGAAAGTGTAGAATCCAAATCTATTTTTATCGAGCCATAGTTAATACTTGAGTCACTCGTTACAATTTTAGGGAATAAATTTAACCCCGTACCTGTTAATTGAACAACGGAAGGACTATTGGTTAAATCATTACTCGTTATGGTCAAGTTTGCGCTGTAAGTTTGTACAGCCGCAGGCGAAAATGTAACAGAAATAGTAATAGAATCCTTACCTGTAACTGTATATGTTGTTCCTCCTGTGAAAGTAAATGCTGAATTTGAAGATACTATATTAGTAATATTTAACGTTGAATCCCCTAAATTTTTTGCTTTTAAAGATAAAATGGAATCCTGCCCTAATTTAACAGAACCGAAATCTAATGAAGAAGGTGAAATACTAATTTGCGGTGATGATAAAACTTTTCCAATTATTAAATTAAAAAGTCTGTTCCCTGCGGAACTGCCTGAATTATAGATATAGCCGGAACCCGACTTAACATCGAACAGAGAATCAAGCGATAAGTCTCTAATATTGATATTATAACCGGAAGGGATATCATCATAACTATCAAATTGCAGATGTACGTTTGAATTAATTTGATCCGTGTTTACGGTAAACGCCCATGTGGAAGACGAACTGTCGAGAGAAGTAATTTTCTTAAAATCTCTTTCAAAATATGGACCGAGATTTGAATTCCAACCCGGATGCGGGAAAAATAGTTCTATATAATTGCTAGGCGGTGTAGGAGGTTTAGGTATATCCGAAGTCGTAGAATCAAAACCGTCATTATAATTTGTTCCCATTCCTGCATAAGCGGAAGTATCTTTTAAAGAACCCGTAATTGCTTTTAGTCTAATCAGCCATTGGTAATTATCCTCATTGTAAGATGCATTAGGAGAAATCTGATCAATCAGAGTATAATTTAACCAATGATTATTGAAGGTAATATTACCCTGGGTGTTCGTATTAGTGAACAAATCATGGGGGATACCGCTTGATATGGAACCGCCTGCCCAATCCTCTTCTATATAAGCAACAAGATTTATCTGCTTGGGAGAACCTAAATCACTTAAAAGAAAACGCACTTCCCAAAATCCCGCGCCTTTATAATTAGAAGTATGTATGGTAGTAGAATGCCAGCTTGTATTATATACACTCGTATATACGGAATCATCAATTGTTTTAAATGCATAATGATAATTGGCGGTAAAGGGTAATGTAGGAGTCCATCTCCAAGTTTGTCCGGTTGTGGTGCCGGTACCGTCGGTAGGGTTCTGCTTAGGATCGGTGTCGATATAAATGTGTATTACTCTGTTATTATCGGTTAAAGAACCGGCGGGAGTTTTACCCGAAAAGCCCACGTATAAATATGTAGCATCCCAAGTTACGTAAGCATAGCTTGCAGTTCCGCTGGTTGTTGTTAATTTTTCTTTTGCGCTGTTGAAATCATTTATCCCGTCAATGGTTATTGTGTGATAAGATTGTGCAAAGATAAAAGAACCGGTTAAAATAAATATTAGTGATAGTAAAATTCTTTTCATAAAATTATTTTCTCCCAAAAATAAATAAAAAATTATATTACTTTATTGCATAACGTAAAACGCTCACAATTAAAAGACTATATAATAGAGTTTCCTTCATTCCAATTCTCAATCACTCTCATTCCAATCCCTGCCATTTCGATTCTTAATCACTCTCATTCCGATTTTCAATTCCCAACTCACTGTCATTTCGAAGGAGTCCTCGACTGAGAAATCTTTCACTTTTGTTGAGAAA
>CAJXGP010000327.1 GCA_913053915.1 uncultured Ignavibacteriales bacterium
GGATAATTATGACCCGCATTAACGTAGTGAAAGGTTTTTGTATTATTTTCGAGTACACCCCAAAAAAAAGTAATAAATTTACCATCCGATACGTTCTCGGTTACCAAATCATTGATTAACGCCGTTGCGTCTTCAAGGTGCATACCTTGTTTACAAATGGTTTTTAAGAAAGCTTGAAGATTTGCCATTAAAAGCGCTGCAGGAACGCCCTTCCCGGATACATCCGCAATAGTAATACAAAATGAATCATCATCTAGTTTAATTATATCAAAATAGTCCCCGCCTACTTGCCTGGACGGTAAATTTTCGGCTGCTATTTCAAAATTTTCATACTTCGGAATAGCACGCGGCAGCAAGTTACGTTGGATATCACGGGCAATTTCCAACTCTTCTTCCATTTTTTGTTTTTTCAATTCTTCACTGAACAAGCGTTGATTCTCCAGTGAAATAATAGCTAAACTCCCTACTGAATAAATAAATTCAATGTCGTCTCCGGTGTAATCAAGCTTATTTATTCTGCTCCCTAAAAGGATAAGTCCTTTTGTGGCGCTTTGAATCTGCATCGGGACAAGCACTTCAACGCCAAGTTTTTGTAATTCCGGGAATTGTAACTGTATGTCTCTGCTGTTGCATGAATTTGTAATATTAGTTACTTCACAATGCTCAAGTGCTTTTAGAAGATCATTTACGGAATATTTAGATTCTAAAACTTCAGTTCCTGAATCATTAAAAATTACAATTGCATATTTAGCCACCATAAACTGCCCTATTATCGAATATGCAAGCAATTTAATAACCCCCATAGATTCCGTAAATGTTCCGAATTCTTTGCTAAATTCAAAAAGAGAATTTAACCTTTCTATCCTGGAATCTAATACCCTGTTAACTTTTTTTAGCTCGTTTAGCAAGATTGAATTTTGGATTGCTGAAGCGGAGATATTTAATATTGTCCTTAAAAATTCAATATCGTCTTCACTATAAGCGGCTTTATTCAGTCTTTCGCCAAGGCAAAATATACCGATAATTTTTTCGGAAGAACTTATTTTTTCAATTACCATAAGTTTACAATCGTTCATGTATTTTTCAAGTTGCTCATTTCCGTAAAAATTGTCATCGGCAATTACTTTAGGAAATCTAGATACTATTTCGTCTGATATTCCTTTACTCGATTTGACTTGCAGATAACCGTCGATATTAATTGCAATCAAACCCTTAGTTGCAAAAAACTTCCCCAAGCAAGTAAGAAGTATATTGTTAAGAATGAAGTCCAAATCAAGGTTCTCATTTATAACCTTGCTGAATTTTATTAGTGCAGTTAGATTACGTTTTAGTTTTATATTAATCGGATTATTCATTATCTACTAGAAGTATTTAAATTTTTAGTTAAAAGCACTTGATTATATTTTCCCGGGACGGAAGTATATTTTACTTCGTCCATTAATGTTTTCATTAAATACATTCCAAGCCCCCCAATTTTATGCTGACGGCAATACTTCCGAATATCCGGTTTTTTAACTTTAGAAGATTCAAGGGGTATACCATAATCGGTGATTACAACCGTAAAAATTTTAGCAGTATATTTAATTTTTACAAATATTTTACCTTCAGGATACAATTTATAAGCATGCTTGATTATATTCGTAATTGCTTCATCTACAGCGAGAATAATATCTTCAATTACTTCCTTAGAAGCGCCTGCTTGCTTTGCAGCAGAGTAAACAAATTCCCGGATTTTAGTAAGATTATCCGTCCTACTTTGTATAACCAATTCATTAAACTTTATTTTAATATTGTTATTTTTCAAATTTTATATTCTCGTTAAATTTATTAACTGCTTCTTGTTCCAAAGCGAAAATTTCATAAAGGAGGGGAAATCCAAGTAAGTCGAATATTTTAAATACCTTATCACTCATATTTGTAAGTTTAATATCCCCGTTGTTTTCTCTCATTTTTTCGATAAAAGCCATGAATACGCCCAATCCGGCGCTGCTTATATAAGTTAACTCCTTAAAGTTGACAATAATTTTGAACCTTTTCTTTTTAATTAGTTCTGAAAAAGTATTTTCGAGAACAGGTGCCGTGTGTGCATCTAAATAACCCTTAAGGTAGATAATATTTATATTATCTACGTCTTTAACTGAGGTGCTGAATTCTGCCATTCTTTTACTCCATTAAATTTATTTTTTTTATGTCCATTTTAAAATAACAAGCGTAATATCATCGTGTTGTGAAACATCACTTGAATATAATAAAATTTCTCGTATAACTTTATACGATATTTCATCAGGGCTTTTTGAAGAATTTTCCAATAAAATTTGTTCGAATTTATTACTTCCGAAATCTTCCAACTTAATATTTTTTGCTTCTGTTATTCCATCTGTATACAAAACTATTGTATCATCATCATACAAATCAATATCCAATTGTTCAAGAGAGTTTGAAAAATTAGCTCCAAAATCTAATCCCAGGCCCATCCCCGATTGATGAATGTTTTTAATAACATTATTTCTGAGAAGTAAAGCCGGGCAATGCCCTGCACGAACTATAGATAATTTATTTTCTTTAAAATCAATAATTCCATAGATTGCACTAACAAAATTTTTCCTATCAAGTGTCCGTTGTAAAATTTCATTAGCCTTAATTAATATTTTTTTAGGATTTTCAATTGTTTTAGACAATGATTCAAAAATCCCCTTTATTTCCGCCATAATAAATGCTGCGGAAATCCCTTTACCGGATACATCGGCAATAATTAGACCCAGTTTATCTTCAGATATTTCGAAAAAATCATAATAATCCCCTCCGACTTCAAATGCGGGAATAAATACCGAAGCAATTTTTAATTTTTCAAATTCCGGATTACCGGACGGAAGAATTTTTCTTTGTATTTCCCTGGCAACATCCAGCTCTTTTTCCAATCTTTCTTTTTCTATCGATTCCTTTAAAAGTTCAGCATTGTCTATGGCAACCGAAGCATAATCGGCAAAGGTATTAATCGCATCTTTATCTTCATCGTCTAAGTCAGATGCACTGTTATTTACCACTGTAAGATAACCGTAATTACGATTGTGAGTTTTCAAGGGAGCGAGCAAGCCCGTTTTAAATTCATTACTTAATGAACCTTCAAGTTTTAGCTCGGGTACGTTAAAAATTTTTCCCCGAATAATATTATTCTCTTTCCTTTTTATGAGGGAGTTTGTGATTTTAACCGATTCAACAAGATCAATATTATTATTGGCAATAATTTTGAAACCGGAATCTTCTTCCAGAGCAAGCCATGCTGCATCGGCGCTATGAATCTTTATCGCCAACTCTGTTATCTTATTTGCCAGATCATCAATATCCAATACTTCGGTAATAAGTTTACTAAAGTACTGAAGGGATGAAACTTCCCTTGCTTTTCTATCGTATGCCTCTGCAGTCGGTATATGGAATAACGTGGTAAAAAACAATACGCTAAAATAAATAATCCCATAAAGCATTATAATTTTAAGAAACTGTGCAAGCGCTGGGGAGAATCGGGTAAGTATCAGATTCTGAGTACTATCCGTTGATGAGCTTATCATATTGCCTAAAAACATAATTGATAAAATCATCGAAATAATTAGAACAGTAACTTTTTCTTTTTTAACAATAAAAGCTATCCATGATATTTTTAACGAATTGAAAATGATTAATGAAATGGTAATTATATAAAAAGAGAGTGGAATAAAATCAAAAGCCTTTTTCTCCTTTAGAACAATTGATAAGGAAGAAAGAATGATAAATATGAACATTGTATTATAATAAATATTATCATTTTTTCTCCTCTTGAAA
>CAJXGP010000328.1 GCA_913053915.1 uncultured Ignavibacteriales bacterium
CGCGGATTTCTCAATTCGGTGCTGAAAAAACTCTCCAACGAACGTTTTGTGAACAATGCCCCTGCTGCCGTAGTGGAAAAAGAACAGCAAAAACTGGCCGATGCGGAAGCAAGGATAAAGGTGCTGGAGGAGCAGTTGAAAGGGTTGAGATAGCGATTGACCTTTCAGGTCGCTCAGGACATGAAAGGAGAAACAAAAACACAAGCTGAAGCGGGGATGAAGGTGCCGGAAAATAGTTACGGAATCAAAAATAATGAGTAAAAGGCATATTATTCACCCCTTGCGGCTAATCAAATCTTTGAATGGGGCTATCATTCTGTCGAAGAAACTGATTTTGTCGGTTATTATTTCGACGTTTATTGTTATTCGCCCTAAAATATCTAATGCTTTATCTCTTTCAGTTTTTATTTTTCCTGACAATTTAATTACTGCCAAATAATAACCTTCATTTTTGGATATTTCAATCTTTTTTGGAATGGTTTGTATTTCGGTTTTAATTTGTTCGTTATAAAGGTTGGGAACATTGTTAAAATTCAATATTACTTTTTGTCCTTGTTTTACTTTGCCTATTTCGTTTGCAGGTATTGATATCTCAATAATTGTTGAGTTGCCTTGTTGCTCAATTGTTGCAGTAGTTTTAATGGTGTACTCGTATTTGAAAAAATAAGTGCCTGTTAGCATCCCTGCAATTATGAAGAAAATAATTGTAATACCTATTCGGATAATTTTAGGCGGAATTTGTCCGATGATATTCCTAACTTTTTCGCTTCTTAATTCAATATTATCTAACTCACTCATTTTACGCTGACTTGTTATCTTAATTTCCAAGCTCCAATTGGTTCTTTACAAGATTGTAATAGGCCCCTCTTTTTCTTGTTAATTCCTGATGGTTTCCGGCTTCTACTATTTTTCCATCATCAAGAACCACTATTTGATGTGCATTTTTCACCGTACTTAACCTATGTGCGGCAACAATTACTGTTTTTCCGTTATAAAACTCCTGTAAATTTTCAACTATTGCACTTTCATTATTGGCATCAAGGGCGTTTGTGGCTTCATCAAAAAACAGAAAACCAGGATTCTTATAAACAGCCCTTGCTATCAACACTCTTTGTCTTTGGCCCTGGCTCAGAATTTGTCCCTCGTTGCCTATAACAGTATTATATTTTAAAGGTAATTCCATAATAGAATTATGTATCCTGGCAATTTTTGCTGCTTTTAGCATTTTCTCTTTGTCTATCTCATCATCGCTTACAGCAATGTTATGGGCAATACTCTCCGAAAAGATAAAACCATCCTGCATCACCACTCCGCATTGATTCCGCCACCAGGTTGTGTTAAAATTTGCTAAGTTTTCGTTACTAACTTTTATTATTCCCTCAACAGGATGATAATATTGTAAAAGAAGTTTTATTAAAGTAGTTTTACCGCTGCCACTTACCCCGACAATTGCAGTTACTTTCCCTTGCGGAATTGTTAAATTAATGTCATTTAAAACTTTCTTTGAATGTGGCCCTTCGTACTGAAAAACTAAATTCTCGATATAAATATTTTTGTCAGGCAAGTCATGTTTTCGTGACTCTTTATTTGCGTTTTCATCTTCTTTCTGATGAATTTCGTTTATACGTTCCAAACTGATTTTTGTATCCTGTAAGTCGTGAATAAAATCGAGTGTCTGATCTATTGGTAAAGTAAGCTGACCAAGAATATACTGCGTGGCCAACAGCATACCAAGAGTCATTTTGTTATTTATTACGGCTAATGCTGCAACAACTGTAATAATAATATTTTTTGTTTCATTAATAAAAATATTACCTGCTTCCAGCATTTGTTCAAGTCGTAAAGATGAAATATTAACTTTAAATAAATCCGCCTGAACATCTTCCCATTCCCAACGTTTGCGTTTTTCGCAATTTTGCAGTTTTATCTCCTGCATGCCCTGAATAAGCTGATAGGTTTTATTTTGGTTCTTTGCTCTTACGTCAAAATATTTATAATCAAGTTCTCTACGTTTTTTTTGAAAGATCAGTATCCATAAGGTATAAATAACGCTTCCAATAAAAAAAATAGCAAAAATTTTAAATGTTAAAATAGATGATTTGGTTGAATCGGAGCAGCTTAGCGTTAACCGGAAATTTTTACCTTTATACGCGAGAGACTTGCCGCCATCGCCGATCGTGCTTGTGTCTCACGCTTACACTAAATACTTTGAAGATATTATTCACGATAAATGGGAAACGCTGATTCAAACCATAGAAAACGGTTATAGCACTTGGTATTTTGGCGAACAAGATCTTAAAAGATTGGGAAAAAGAACCTTGGAACTATGCCGTCAAGATAATGAATTTTTATTAAAGCTCAATAAAAAGTTTTTAACCTTAGTAAATAAATTTTTATTAAAAACTAAAAAATTTAAAAAAAACAGCTATGCTAAAATCAGCAATAAACAATTAAGCCGAATGTTAAATGAATATTGCGGGGAGTATGAAATTGTTTCCGCTTATGGAGAGATCGTTCCATTTTGTTTAGAGGTAGCTTTGACGGAAAAACTCAAGGCATATTTAGAAAAAAAATTTGTTGGAATTTCAAAAGAAGACAGGGATATGATATTTGCGGCGCTTTCCGCCTTTCCCGATATATCTTTTGTCGCCGAAGAAGAATTGGATTTATATAAATTGGCCATTAAGCCGAAAAACCGGCGTAAGAATTTATTAAAAAAGCATTATCAAAAATATTTATGGGTTCCTTTTGATTATGTCGGTCCCGAGTGGACCATGGATTATTTTGAATCCAGATTGAATGAAATTATTAAAATGCCAAAGCGGAAAATTACGGCTAAAATTAATGAGCTGAAAAGTAAAAGCGAAAAATTAAAAAATGAACAGCGGACAATAATTAAAAAATATAATATTGAGACAGAGGCGGCGCTGGAGTTTAAATTTTTACAGCAAAGCGGATGGCAGTTTGACCAGAAAAAGGAATATCTGACCCAATCCCATTATCACTTGTCTTATTTGTTAAAAGAGATAGCTGAAAGATTAAAAATTAATTTTTCTTTAATTTATTACGCGCTGCCGAATGAGCTTATTGAATTATTGGGTAATAAAAAAAATATTAGCAATTCATTATTAGAGAGCAGAAAAAAAGATTCATTTCTTATTTCGCGAAACGGTGAATCAAAATTTCTTAATAAAGATGAGCGGAAAAAATGGCTCCCATACATTGAAGTTAAAAAAGAAAAAGATGATGCGAAAAAAATAAAGAAAGAAGTAAGGGGAATGGTTGCTTATCGCGGGGAAGTGGAGGCGGAAGCAAGCATAATATTAACATCTCGGCATATTGGAGATATGAAAAAAGGGAGCGTTTTGATTACTCCGATGACTTCAGTTGATTTTGTGCCGGCGATGAGATTGGCATCCGCCATAGTTACCGATTTGGGCGGCATTACATCGCATGCGGCCATAATTTCCCGCGAATTAAAAATTCCATGCGTCGTGGGAACGAAAAAGGCGACAAAGATATTTAAACATGGAGACAGGGTTAAGGTTGACGGCAGCAAGGGGATTGTGAAATTAAGCGCATAATTTTAAGTAAAGGAATTTAAACATTATCTGAATGCCGCAAATATAATGTTGTGAATTAATTTTCCGTTAAGGAATTTGAATATTGGTCGGTAATAATGTGAATAAATCCCCCAACCCCCAATATCCGCGGGGGCGTATAAGAGCCCTCTTGATAAAGAGGGTTGGGGGATTATAAATATAATGCGCCGTTAGGCTTAATTTAAAAATATGGACAGAAAACAATT
>CAJXGP010000329.1 GCA_913053915.1 uncultured Ignavibacteriales bacterium
TTTTGATTCTATTTTAACCATCAAAAATGAACCCGCCTCTTTTTTTTTAAAAAATTGACTAATTGTTGTTCCAATTGATGTACATTCTCATCACTGTATAACTTAAACGAACCAACTATTTTTTGCGGTAAGTTCTGCCATTTTGGTTCCCATTTCAAGTAAAAGCTACGGTTTCAATTCGTAAATTTTTCTTCATGAACAAGTTAAAAAAAATGTGGCGGTACAAAATTTTTTATTTTGATGTTAGTCCGGTCCGTTTAATTATTTTATGTAAATTTTTCCTGTGAAAAAGCTTCGAGCTTTGTTGGTATTCATATTTTGAAAACCTGATAATGACCTTTTTAGACGCATCTTATCAATAAATATTTCCATTGAAAATTTATTGACGAGCAGCGGTAATGTGTTTGGCTTTTTTGATGCTCCTTATTATAAAATAAATTCCGAAGAGGATAAAAGGAATGCTTAACATTTGTCCCATCGAGAGAAAAAATCCATTTCCGAAATCCGCTTGTCTTACTTTAACATATTCTAAAAGAAATCGAACCGAAAAGATTGAAGTTAAAAAGAGACCGAAAAGATATCCGTTTACCAGCATTACTTTTTTCCTTTTGTACAGGTGCAGGAGCCAGAGGAATATAATAAAATAAGACAACGACTCATATAACTGCACGGGATGTCTTGGGATATTATCTACTCTTTCGAAGATAAAAGCCCAAGGAAGTTTACTGGGAATGCCCAGTATCTCCGAATTAAAAAGATTACCGATCCTAATTAATGAACCGCCCAGCGCCGTTACTATTACCAATCGGTCCAATATCCACAGCATATTTTGTTTATACTTCTTGCAATAATAATAAAGGGCAATTAATATTCCAATTGCACCGCCATGCCAGATTTCTAAAATTTGCAATGGATGAGCATAATAGTAATCGGGTTGATAAAATATAACGTGTCCCAATCTTGCTCCTACTACTATTCCAACAATAAGATAAAGAGCTAAATGATCCAAGTCTTCTTCATTTTTACCTTCGGATTTGTAAATTTTCATTAAAATTACATATCCGAAACCTAGTGCGCATGCAAATAAAATGCCGTACCATCTGATGGTTATGAAACCAATATGAAGAATATCAGGCGCAACATTCCAGATTATATATGCCAACATAGTAATCCTTTTTAATTTGAATATTATTAAAAAATTATAGTAAAACCGTAAAAAGCCTTATTTACAAACAAACCTGTTTCAAATGCTTATATCTAAAATCGAATAAGTCTGAACATTATAGTTCAAAATTAAGTTTACCGATAAAATTGCCTAAAATATAATAAAATATAAATTAGTCTTCTATAAAGTTAAATGATGTGAGCTATATAATAAAAGTTGTTTAAAAATTAAAAATTTCGTCAATAATGAAAGTAACATTTTAACGGCAATAAAAATAGTTTTACGAAAAAGCTTTACTTTTTGTTTCCATTCACAATTTAAAAACTTAAAAATGATCTTTTTAGATAAGCATAATACAAATATATCCCTAAATCACGCAAGCCGTCGGTAAGCATGATAGTTCCTTGAGTTTCTTTACCAAATAAATTATCTTACCAATTCAATTTTGCATTTGACTATTCACCAGCAATTTAAAAAGAACTCATTTCCGATAAAAGGGTATTCTTTTTTTTCGTTTATATAGTTTTTAATTATAATGCTAACGATATCAAAATTACAGTATACATACAAATTGAAAGAGGAAATTTGAGATGAGCAATGATAAATCAAAAAATCAAGAATTTAATGAAATAGAAACCAAAGAATGGCTGTCCTCATTAGATTATGTATTAGAACACAGCGGACCCGAAAGAGTAAAGGAAATCCTTCAGGAACTTCAAATAAGAGCGCAGAAAGCAGGCGTTCAAATTCCGTTTTCAGCAAATACGCCATACATAAATACAATACCCCGGGAAAATCAACTTCCGTTTCCAGGCGACAGAGCAACCGAAAGAAGAATAAAAAGTCTTATACGTTGGAATGCAATGGCAATGGTAGTTAAAGCCAATAAGTTGGAAAACGGTATCGGCGGTCATATTTCTACCTTTGCATCTGCAGCAACTCTTTATGAAATAGGATTTAATCATTTTTTCAGGGGAAGAGGTGAAGATTATGACGGAGATTACGTCTTTTTTCAAGGACATGCTTCGCCGGGAATTTATGCAAGAGCTTTTCTTGAAGGAAGATTATCTATTGAACAGTTGGAGAATTTTAGAAGGGAACTTAAACCGGGAGGCGGTTTGCCTTCTTATACGCATCCATGGCTGATGCGTAATTTTTGGGAATTTCCTACTGTCTCAATGGGACTCGGTCCTATTATGTCTATTTATATGGCACGGTTCAATAGATATTTGGAAGACCGCGGCTTGAAAAAACCCAACGGCCATAAAGTTTGGGCTTTTTTGGGTGACGGAGAAACAGACGAACCCGAAACTTTGGGGGCAATCACTCTCGCCTCGAGAGAAAAATTAGATAATTTGATTTTTGTTATTAATTGTAATCTCCAAAGATTAGACGGTCCCGTGCGAGGCAACGGAAAAATTATACAGGAGCTGGAGGCTATCTTCCGTGGAACAGGCTGGAACGTGATAAAAGTTATTTGGGGTAGCGATTGGGACCCTTTGCTTGCTAATGATAAAAACGGTAAGCTGGTTAAGAGACTTGGTGAAATAGTTGACGGACAATATCAAAAATATTCGGTAGAAACCGGACGGTATATCCGGGAACATTTATTCGGTGTGGACGAAGAGCTTTTGAAAATGGTTGAAAACCTCTCGGACGAACAGTTGAAAAGTATGAGAAGGGGCGGTCATGACCCGGAAAAAGTTTACGCGGCTTTTAAAGCGGCCGTAGAGCATACCGGTTCACCGACGGTAATTCTGGCTAAAACAATAAAAGGTTACGGTCTCGGTGAAGCTGGAGAAGGAAAAAATATTACGCATCAGCAGAAAAAATTGAATGAGGAAGAGCTTGCAGAATTTCGTACTAGATTCGGGATACCGATTTCAGACGAAGAAGTTGCAAATGCCCCCTTCTATAAACCTGCCGAAGATAGCCGCGAAATACAATATTTACATGAGAGAAGAAAACAATTGGGCGGCTATTTACCAATTCGTAAAACGGGTATACGCCCTCTAAAAACTCCGCCGGAAAATATCTTTGAGGAATTCTATAAAGGTACCGGAGGCAGGGAAGCTTCAACTACTATGGTGTTTGTACGTATTCTTGCAAAACTTTTAAAAGATAAAGAGCTTGGTAAATTAATAGTTCCTATTGTTCCTGATGAAGCGAGAACGTTTGGTATGGAAGCACTTTTCCGTCAAGTCGGAATTTATTCGCACGTAGGTCAATTGTATGAACCGGTAGATAAAGAAAGCCTTCTTTATTATAAAGAGGCAACTAACGGACAGATACTGGAAGAAGGAATTACGGAAGCAGGTTCTATGTCTTCTTTTATTGCTGCCGGCACAGCTTATGCCAGCCATGGAATTAATATTATTCCGTTTTTTGTTTACTATTCCATGTTTGGATTTCAGCGGATAGGCGACCTCATGTGGGCTGCCGGAGATATCCAGGCAAAAGGATTTTTAATAGGCGGTACGGCTGGAAGAACTACTCTTGCCGGTGAAGGTTTACAACATCAAGACGGAAATAGTCATCTTTTGGCTTATACAATTCCCAATTTAATAACTTATGATCCTGCATTTGCATTCGAAATTGCCGTGATTATCCGGGACGGTATAAGAAGAATGTATGAAGAACAGG
>CAJXGP010000330.1 GCA_913053915.1 uncultured Ignavibacteriales bacterium
TACTATTTGATATTTTATTATTGTTGAAGGGTTGAATGGGTTGGGATAATTATCCAATGAATTTTCTTTTACAACACTTAATTTTTCTTTTTTATCTTTTACATTTTTCAGTAACGGGCCACCGGAAAATACTTGTGACCAAATTGAATCAGGATAAGTTCCTTCCGGTGCGTAATATGAACGGACATCATACCACAATATCCAGTCAGTAAAACCTAAATTAGTACCTCTGTAGTCATAATCTGTGTAGCTTGTAGTTCCCCTGGGTACGGTAGCAAGTAATACGGGGTTCCCTGTTGTATCTTTTTTATATTTAACTCTTCGCAATATCTGGTATTGAGTTACGTTGTTGTTTGGATATTCATTCCAGTTTAAAGTAATAGGTAAATTTGGATTAGAAGCCACGAAACTAAGGTGCACGGACTGGGCTGCAATACCTACAAAATTAGAAGTAATAGTTGAGTTGGAGGTAGGATAAAAAGTGTCCGTAGAATTTGTGCTTCCCGTACCCCAGTTGGAAAAATAATAAGTGATATTTTAAATGACTGTGAAATTGCTGTAGCTGTTATTGGGTTTAGCTCAACGACAGGGTAACTTGCGGTGGGGGAGCTTACTTGCGTGCCGTTTACTTTAATTATACCTCCGTTGCCTATATTTATAAAATTGTTCTGGAATGTTATGTTTGTTACTTTTCTAAGGTTGGCTGTTATAATACCATTTTTATCTCCGGACTGTGCTGTATATGTAAAACTCTGAGAGTTTGAAAGTGGGGATATAATATTATTACGTCTAATTTCCCAATTACTATTATTTATTCCCGAGGCATTCCATACTCTGTTATATGTCCCGTCATTTTGTTCAATAGCACCAAGAAAAATATTATTTCCATTACTTGTCGGTCTTTCATAAGGAGATGTCTTGGATACACTAGGATTATCAACATAAATTTGTCCCCCTGTAAAATTATTTTGAACTTTTATTTTATAATTAACAGAGATTGTAAACTGTGTTTGCTGCCAGGATGGAAGCGGGTGATAGCAATCAAGTGTAGCAGGATCTAAACTTGAAAGAGTAAAAACTATCGTATGATTGCCCTCCGTTAAATTGCCAACCACAAAAGAAGAAGGCAAAAATCCTCCCGGTGGCACAGTACAACGATCATAGCCTATAATGTTCCCGTCTAATGTAACACTAAGGAGTGGTATAGTTAAGTTGCTAACATTACTATAAGAAAAATAATAAGTTGCCCCGGTAACACTATCACCGAAAGCAATTGTAGCACTTGAAGGACCTGAATAATTGAACGATTGAGAGAAAAGTAAAGAAGCTGTGTTTAACACAACTAAAAAAAAGATAACAAATTTTGTTTTCATCTTAAATAATCCTCTTTCTTTTTGTTTAGCCAAGAATTAAATTAAGATTGTTAATAAAAAAGGGTTTTAATACCCGGTAGGTGAGCAGCCTATAACTTATTAACAACCATAGGTAACGGTGTGGCAGCACCGTTACCTTTTTTAATGCTTAAATTTTATTTACTCTTACACCCTCCTTTTATTTTAACTTGCCGTGTATAATTATATTTGCTTCACTAAACGCGTCCCATTTATAAAAATAAACATCCGATTTAAAAATTAATGCACTTGTAATAAACAATATTCCGGTTTTATAAAGAGTTACCAAGTCCGTTCCGTTATAATGTGCAATACCATCATTGTTCATAGTAAAAAAGTCATTTTCCGTCCTTCCCCATAACGTCCATCCCCTTCGAGGAAATTTTGTTGCACTAAAATCTTTCCAAATTTCCAATTTATTGTTGAATTTATATATCTTCTTATTTATGCCTACATAGGTCTGCCCATTTATTCTGCTTAAAGTTATTGCATCTTGAGTCTTTAATATTTGATTAAGGCTTGTACCGCTCAACTCATATAATTTTAATCTGCCTGGTTGTGTCTCTTGTATTGATTCTGATTGTATTAGATAATTGTTCTTGTTTGTTTCTTTTCTTATTCTAATAAATATTGTTTTAGTATCGGGTATATCCAATACATTCCATTTACTCCCGTCAAAATGAGCTATTATTCCTTTATAATCACCGCCTACAAATCCGGCATAACCTACGGCATAGATATCACTTGAACTGTTACCCCAAATGTCGGATATTACCATTGGCCCTAATTTATCTATTATTATTGTTGTATTTTCTGTCCAGTTAAATCCGTTGTAATGATATAAGCTGCCATTAAAGAAACCAATCCATATATCATTGGAAGCAAAACCATAAATTGTAAATGGTTCACTTGGCGAAGCTATGGCATTTGGTGTCCATTTGTTGCCGTCATAATGCCACATTGAATATTTATCCGAGATTATGCAATAGGTAATCAAATATCGCAATAAATTATTAAATTACATTAACTTAAAACAAAAACAAGAGTAACCCAAATGGTTAATCTACCCATAGAGTATTCAAGCAAACAAATCACTCCTTTTGGGGGAATGAGTTTAATGAAACGTTTTATAGATAAATTAGGGATTAGGGAAAAATTATCGACGTTAGATCTCCCGAAGGAAGGTTCAAATCGCTCGTATGATTCAGTACAAATAGCAGAATCATTTTGGTTGAGTATCTGGACAGGAGCATCACGTTATATCCATGCAGATTGGTTACGCTATGATAAGACCCTGCAAGAAATATTTGGGTGGACAAGGATGCCATCACAAAGTACATACAGTAGATTTTTCGGCAAATTTTCACAAAAGAGAAACACAGAAGTATTTCCGGCAATACAGAAATGGTTTTTAGACCAGATAGCAATAGAGGATATAACTTTAGATATAGATAGTACAGTAATGACAAGGTACGGAGAGCAAGAAGGTAGTGCTAAAGGCTACAATCCACAAAAGCGAGGACGAAATTCCCATCACCCATTGATAGCATTTATAAGTCAAACAAGAATGGTGGCCAATGCTTGGCTGCGTCCTGGGAATACAGCCGACAGTAGTAATTGTAAAGCATTTTTGGAAGAGACCTTTGAGGAAGTCTTAAAAGATAAAAAAGTTGGTCTTTTACGAGCAGACAGTGGATTTTACACAGATGAAATTTTAAGTTATCTTGAAGCGAAAAAGCAAAACTATATAATAGCAGTTCGTATGTATCCGAATGTAAAAAATGCTGTTTATAGCTTAGAGCATTGGGTAGAAATATGTGATGGAATAGAAGTTAATCAAATGATATTTAATCATGAAAACAGAGAAGAACGTCGCTATATAATAGTACGTAAGCAAGTTGATATTAGACCAAAAGCAGGTGGGAAATTACTGTTTGAAGATGTTCCCGGCTATAGATACAGTTCGTATGTAACCAATATAGATTTACCATTAGATGTTATATGGAATATCTACAATAGTAGAGCTGATTGCGAGAATAGAATAAAAGAATTGAAACAAGATTTTGGATTAGAAAACTTTTGTCTAAAAGATTTTTGGGCGACAGAAGCTTCGTTCAGATTTATTATGGTTGCATATAATATTATGAGTTTATTCAGATTCTTTGCTCTTCAATCTCACAAAAGGGCAACATTAAAAACATTAAAACTCTATTGCTTTGCATTAGGAGCTTGGACAGTAAATCACTCTAATAAAAAGGTACTAAAAATCGCTTTACCTGTTAAACGAAGGCCGTGGATTGATGGTATATTTTCTCAAATTAAGAACTTAGAAAAACCTTTCGTGTTTTCTATTGCATAATCCGGGTTTAATCTTCTCTTATGACAAAAATAATTCAGTGGATAAATAATATA
>CAJXGP010000331.1 GCA_913053915.1 uncultured Ignavibacteriales bacterium
AGGTTTACTTCGTAAAGCAGTGAGCGGAAATAATCTTTCTCCTTGACCGCCTGCCAAAAGCATAGTGATGGTATCTCTTACGATAGATGAGCCGGGAAACTGCATAATCACTCCTTTGTTTTCTAAAATATATTAACTTTTGGATTGATCGACAATTAAAAAAAGTATTAATTTATTAGTTTTGTCTAAAAAGTCATTTCTGCAAACTTGTCTTTTTAAAAGTGGTTAAAAATATTTTATAAATTTAGAATATCTGATTTATTCCTTTATTTGTAGAAGGACAGTATGAGAATTTGAACATTTTAGATTGAACCCGCTTATTAATTGCAATTATTTTTTCTAACGATAATATAAATGAGATCAGGAACCAAATCTTTTCATTATGATTTTAACACAAATTTGTAAATGCATTCATTAAAAATTATTATAAGATTTAACCCTTTAATATAAATGCATTTTGGAAAGATGCAAATAATTATGGTACAAAACACAATATTATTAAATTATAGTTGGTTTTTTCCCAAAGTTATAAAATATTATTTAGTCTTTTTTTGATAGAATATGAATCAACCCACGGATCTTATTATTTTAGTAATTTAAGAAAGTATTTATTAGAAGAAGTTTGATGTGTTAGGTAAAAAGCAACTTGAAATGAATTAAAATACATTACCGGTTTAATGATGCACAATTCAAAATTGTTTACATTCAAAATTTTTATATTTTATTTTTTCCTGACAGCGGGTTTCTTAAATCCGTTCTCTCGAAATGAAACTCATTCCATAACCAACAAAACAAGTTTTAGACTACAAGAATTTCCTGGATTTCAAGTTAATGTCAATCCTAAATATATATCTTTAAATCAGTATAAAATTGATATACTTCATTATTATATAAACATTAATTTATATCCTGTAAAAAAGACATTAAAAGGTGATGTAACAATTGTAGGAAAATTGCTCGATAAAAATTTAAAACAGATTGATTTAAATTTTTATGATAATTTTAATATTTCAAAAATTACATTAAACGGAAACAAAACAAAATACATCAACAAAGGTACGCGTTTAACTATTCCTCTAAAAGGCATTCAACCTGATACTTTCAAAATACATGTGGTGTATGAAGGAAGGCCTAAGAGAATGGGATTTTACGGCTTTGTTTTTGCAGAAATAAATAATACTTCCGTAATCTATAATTTGAATGAACCGGATTTCGCATCCACTTGGTTCCCTTGTAATGATATTCCCTCGGATAAAGCGCAGCTTGATATAAAAATTACTAACGATTCTTCAGATGTGTCGGCTTCAAACGGGAAATTGGTTGGCATTACTACATTGGGTGCGCGAAGGACATATTATTGGAAGACGATCTATCCAATTTCAACATATCTGATTGGTTTATATTCATCGGATTATACTGTATTTAAAGATAAATATATATCGCTAAACAAAGTTGATACGATGGATATTGACTATTTTGTTTTTCACAAACAATTGAAAGCCGCAAAAATAGATTTTAAGGAAGAGCCGGAAATTATTAATTTCTTTGCTAAAACTTTCGGAGAGTATCCATTCATAAAAGCAAAATACGGAATTGCCGAATTCCTTTGGGAGATGGGGGCTATGGAAACTCAAACTTTAACCGGGGTGGGTTCTATATTTATAGGCGGTCTGAATTTATTCACCGCTATGTACGTGCATGAGCTGGCTCATCAATGGTTCGGAGATGCAGTCGGTCCTGAGTCGTGGAAAGATATTTGGTTAAACGAAGGTTTTGCTACTTACGGCGAGGCTCTGTTCTCCGAATCTAAAGGCGGTAAGACAGCTTTACAATCAACTATGATGAGTAAATTTCAAGATGATTTCACCGGTACGGTTTATAATCCGGGAAATATTTTCAGTACTACCGTTTATGATAAAGGTGCATGGATTCTTCAAATGTTAAGGTGGGAAGTCGGTGATTCTACTTTTTTTCATATTATGAGAAGTTATTTCAACAAATTTAAATATAAAAATGCTTCTACCGCAGATTTTGAAAATGTTTGTGAACAAGTTTCTCACAGAAATTTAAACCATTTTTTCAATCAATGGGTCTATCAAGGAACCGGAATAATTAAGGTGAAATATAGTTGGACTACAAAATCAAATCAAAAAAAATTCCTTTTGAAAATCAATTTACACCAAATTCAAAAAGGTTATAACACTTATTTTTTCCCGTTACAAATCAAAATTATATTTCAGGACAGAAGCAGTGAGTTGAAAACTTTTAGGATAGATAAACGTCAAAAACTTATAACATTTAACACCGGTAAATTACCGGTTCATTTAATTTTTGATCCGAATAATTGGTTATTGGCGGAATTCTCAAAAATGCAGAAAAGTAATGAATAAATTTTTATATTTATTTTTAATATTACCTTCATTATTTTTAAAACGAAAATAGGTGCTAGTGAACAAAACTTATCTTTTTATTTCCGATATTCATTTAGGATTACAGTCTTCGGTAAGCGAAAAAAAGAAAGAACGACTGTTAGTAAAATTTTTGAATTTTGCCCGTGAGTCCGGTGATGAATTATTTATCGTAGGTGATCTTTTTGATTATTGGTTTGAATATAGAAAAGTTTATCAAAAAGGATTTTTCAGAACTTTAACCGCTCTTCAGGACTTAATTGAAAGTGGTGTTATTGTTCATTATCTAATCGGTAATCATGATTTTATGCACCGTAATTTTTTCGAAGATGAGATCGGTGTTATTATGTATGAAAAACCTGTTTCGGTTGTGCTTAATAATAAAAAATTTTTTATCGGGCACGGTGACGGTCTAATTGAAAATGATATAGGCTATAATATTTTAAAAAAGATTTTAAGGAATAAAACACTACAATGGTTTTACTCTTGGTTGCATCCCGATATCGGCGTTACATTCGCCTGCAAAATTAGCAAAAGTAGCAGAGATTATACTTTTAAAAAAGATTTTGGCAGAGTAGACGGACTATTCGAGGCGGCTAAAATGAAAATTGATAAAGAAGGTTATGATTATGTATTATTTGGTCATCTACACGAAAGATGTTTTTTAAAGTATCATAATGGGGCGTATATTAACCTTGGTTCTTGGCTGGACACACCCTACTATGGAATTTTCAAAGATAACAACTTTGAAATAGTAGATTGGAAATAATATGGTTAGAAATAAAAATTCCGATTTTGAATATAATGAATATTTTAAAAATCCTTCTATGAGAAACAAAAAAAAATTAAACAAAAAAAGAAGCAATATTAAAAAATGGCTGATTTTAACCGGTATTTTTTTAATTGCTTCTGCAGCTTTCACGTATTATATAATTAGTGGTTTACCTTCTCTTGAGCAACTGGAAAACCCAAAACCACAATTAGCTAGTAAAGTTTATACCTCCGACGGCGAGTTACTTGGAAAATTTTATATCCAAAACAGAATTGAAACAAGACTTGACAGTCTGCCTCCTTATGTAGCGAAAGCCCTCATTTCAACGGAAGATAGAAGATTTTATCATCATTGGGGAGTAGATTTGAACCGTGTTTTTAAGGCTATAATTGAAGATGTATTTACGTTTTCACACCAAGGAGCCAGTACTATTACTCAGCAATTGGCTAAACTTCTATTTACAAAACGCGCTTCGGGTAATATATTTAAACGTGTCATTCAAAAAACTAAAGAATGGGTTATCGCTATTCAGCTTGAACGTCAATATACTAAGCACGAAATCATAACGATGTATTTAAACAAATATGATTTTTTAAATTTAGCGGTGGGTATCCGC
>CAJXGP010000332.1 GCA_913053915.1 uncultured Ignavibacteriales bacterium
GATTTGTAATAATTTCTAAATGGCACTTTAGTTGAAGCATCTAATACAATTAGCTTAAAATGTTTTTTAATATAATTAACATCACTTTTCTTTACGTTACCTACTGATGCTATTATTGCCTTTTTACACATCCGCGCAAGGAGTTTCAAACAATGAGGATATTGACAATCTTATTAAAAGTTACGAAAGTCAAGCAGAAGCCACTGTCGCTGATTTAAAAGAACAAATACGCTCACAAACAACGAGAGAAAGAATTGATATAAAAATCTCTCCCAAAAATCCAAACCCTTACGAAGAAGTATCTATTGAGTTGGTGAGCTACTTGACTGATTTTTATAGAGCTGAATTCTCTTGGTATTTAGATGGTAAATTAAAGGAAAAAGGGATAGGAGAAGACACTTTCTCTTTTGTGGTTGGTGGAGAAGGTGATATTACAAAAGTAAGAGTACTAATAAAAACAGAGGAAGGGGACATGGTAATCAAACGATTTAACTTCAACCCAACGATACTTGATGTTTTATGGGAAGCTGATACATACGTGCCACCATTCTATAAAGGTAAAGCATTAGCATCTCCTGAAAGTTGGGTGAAGATTGTAGTAATCCCTCATTTTACAACCGAAAACGGAAATAAATTAAAGCCAAGTAATTTAATATATGAATGGAGGAAAAAAAATGGAGAGAAAGTAAAGGAAGCATCTGGGTATGGAAAAAATACATTTCTGATTGAAGCGCCCATCCCGTTTGGAAATTCTAATATAGAAGTGTTTGTATCATCTTTAGGTAACTCTCTTTCTTCTACCAAAAAGATAGTAATTAACCCAACTACTCCAGAAATTATTTTTTATGAAGATAACCCAATCAAGGGAATAATATATGAAAATTCTATAAAAAACGAATCTGATTTATCTAAACAAGAAATAACAATAAAAGCAACGCCATACTTTTTTGCAAACGATGACATCAAAGCAGGAAATATTACATACGAATGGCTACTTGGAGGAAATAGTGTTGTTAAAAACGATACCGCAATAACCTTAAGGAGGGAAGAAGGAGGGAGAGGGCGCTCTCTTGTTGGTTTTACGGCACAAAATATCGCAAAAACATTCCAAAGTGCCAGTAAAACTTTCGTATTAAATTTTAAAAAAACTGGGTTGTTTAATTTTTAAAAAATCGTGAAGCATAAAAAATATACAGCAATCTTTATATCAGTGATAATATTTATTTTTGCGGTTGTTTTTAATGTTGCCAGCGCACAAACATATGTTCCGCTGGCGCCCTTACCAGGAGTTACTGCTGGTCAGGGGATAGGCTTGGGGAATTATGTTAATGCTATATTTAAAATAGGAATAGGTCTTGCTGGGGTGTTCGCCGTATTGATGATTGTTATTGGAGGAGTACAATATATTGGAGGCGCGGCAAATCCTTCTGCAAGAAGTGAGGCAAAGGGCAAAATCACCAATGCTATATTCGGACTTCTTTTAGCACTTAGCGCATGGTTGATATTGTATATAATAAACCCAGACTTATTAAAAAAAGCTGGCGGTGGAATTGTTCCGCGAGTTAATGTTACTATACCAACTTCGCGATATACAAATTCGCAATATACAAACAATGACCAGAATAATGACAATACACAAAACTATGGTGATGATGATATTAATGACCAAGAAGGAGTTGGTCCGTAATTAAAAATAAAAAATAAAGATACATATGCGTAAAAAAACAAAAATAATTATTATTGTATTTGTACTTTTGATAATAATATCAATTGTAGCTTTTTTGTTTGTCTACCAAAACAAAGATGGGAATACAGGGGTTGATATTGTAAAAAACACATTTCCGTTTGGAAAAAGTAAAGAGGAAAAAACCAAACTAATTACGATCCCACCACCGGAGAAAATAAAGAAAAATAATTTATCGGCAAAAACGGATGATTTTCTCAGATTGGGGTTAAGCCAATTTACAATAGTTAAAGATTTCATAAATGACTATCCTGATATTAATTTTTCAGATAATTTAAAGAATATTTTTGTTTCAAAATACCTCAAATTGAAAATTGATATGAACGGAGATGAGTTATTCTTTGCATTATGGGATTTTGCTTGCGGAAATACGAATGACTTTCATTTCCGAACTGCCGGTCTTATTGTTATTAGTTATTTCTTTCAGCAATGCGATATATTCGAATCATGATTATTCCCGATAAAAACATAAGACTGCAAAATTCCCTGCTTGGCATGGGAGCTATTATTCTATCTGAGATAAAAGGCACAGAAACAATTTCTTCTCTTTGGGAGAAATCAAAAACAAAAAAAGAAATAAATTCCTTCGAGAAATTTATACTCACTATTGATTTCCTATTCATGCTGGAATTAATTGAATTGAAGAGGGGAGTTATTGAGAAGGTTCGACTATGATTAAAGCCGTAAAATGTGATAAACCGGATTTCAAGGAAGTGCGATTTGAAAAGGGTTTTAACGTGGTTCTCGCGGATAGAACAAAATCTTCCGGAGAACGGGATTCGAGGAACGGACTTGGTAAAACAACTTTAATCGAAATTATACACTTTTGTTTGGGAGCATCAACAAAGCCAAATAAAGGTTTACGTGTTCCTGAGTTGAACGATTGGACTTTCTCACTCGAATTAACTTTACTTGGCAAAGATTACACAGTTTCACGCAATACTAAAAACCCCGGTATAGTAAAATTTGATAATAACGATTTTCTAAATTGGTGCATAAAACCTGAATATGACACTGAAGAAAAAAATTTTACAATGAAAATTAAGGATTGGAATTTGGTGTTAGGATATTTAATGTTTGGCATTAATCCTGAGATTCTTGAAAAATGTTATTCTCCAACTTTCAGAAGTCTGATTTCTTATTTTGCAAGACGAGGGACAGAAGCTTTTGAAGATGCGTTCAAACACCATTCGCAGCAGCAAACTTGGGACGTGCAGGTTAATAACGCCTTTTTGCTCGATTTAAATTGGGAATATGCTGCAAAATTTCAACTTTTAAAAGATGAAGAAAAGACTCTTAAGAATTTGAGAAAAGCCGCCGAGCAAGGGCTTCTTGCCGGTTATATCGGTTCAATAGGCGAGTTGGAAGCCGAACGAATAAATTTGGAAGAGAAAACAAATTCATTGGAAACACAATTAATCGGGTTTAAAGTTCATCAACAATATGCTGAGATTCAAGAAGAAGCAAATCAACTTACTCAACAAATTCACGAACTGGTAAATCAGCAGAACATAAATAAGCGACTTCTTAAGCAATATAATATCAGCGTAAAGGAAGAAAAAGACATTCCGTTGGAAAATGTTGAAAAGGTTTATCATAATTCCGGTTTTGTTTTTGATAACGGAATAAAGAAAAAACTGAATGAGGTTCTTGAATTCCATACAAAAGTTATTGAAAATAGAAAAAATTATCTTCATTCGGAAATAAATAGGTTATCGGATGTTATCGAAAAACAATCCGATGAAATAAAGAAATTATCTGATAAACGAGCTGAGTTGTTTGAAATACTGAATACACACGGCGCACTTGAGGAATATGTGAAAATTCAGGCGATGAATACCGATTTGAAACAGCAGTTAAAAGAAATTGAAAATAGAATAGAAAATCTTAAAAGATTTGAAACTGGGATTAGCAAACTAAAAATTAAAAAAGAAGAATTATTGCAAAAAGCCCCAAAAACACCTGATGGACATGTGAGGTGTATGACTGCCGAATCTGAAAAATTAAAAAGCGAATTATCAATTTTAGAAAATTCAGAAAAATTATTTA
>CAJXGP010000333.1 GCA_913053915.1 uncultured Ignavibacteriales bacterium
ATAAAAAATTTAACACAGATTAAACCCTCAATTATAAATATTTGTAAATGAAGAATTATCCGGCGATTAAAATAACGATTCTTTTTATTTTTGGAATTTTACTTCAAAAAGTTTTTGTATTACCGCATTTAATTGTTATTGTAATACTTTTATCTTCTGTTCTAATTATTATAACCCTGATTCGCTTCTTTACATTTGAAAAAATTCGTTTAATTGTGTCGGTATTAATTTTCCTTTGTGTAATAATACTCGGAAATTATTTAATTTCTCTGGAACTGGGACAACAAGTATTATTACCGTCAAACTTGTATAGAGTAAAAAAGTTTAAAGTTTACGGTAAAATTGAAAAGATAGAGCTTAATCATAATAATAAGATTAAATTTTTACTAAACGCCGATTCTATAATTATTAAAAATAAAGTTCTACCATATAAAATTAAGCTTCTATGTGAACTCCATTTTGATAATCAGAAACAAATTGATTCCGTTTATGAAAATATATTTCCTGGAAATTCCGTTTATTTGAGTGGTACATATAGAAGAGGACGAGAAAAAAGAAACCCCGGTGAATTCGACTATAATAATTATCTGCATTCGAAAGGGATAAGCGGTGTTTTAAGAATATATCGGCTCGAAGATTTTAAGATTAGCGGTAGAAACAAATCCTTTTTATCCGGTAAAATTTTTTCGATTAGGAAATACGTTTATAAAAATATTAATTTGCTTCAAGAACCAAAAACAGCAGGTTTATTAAAAGGATTATTATTAGCTGATAGAAGTGAAATAAGTGTCGAGACAAAATCCGAATTTATTAATTCAGGTGTTGTCCATGTACTGGCTGTATCCGGATTACATGTCGGTTATATTATTTTGATTTTTCTCTTGATTTTTGGAAGGTTCAATATTTATATACGTTCTATAATAACCGCTGTGGGTTTGCTAATGTTTATGTTCATTACCGGTGTGCCTGCGTCGGTATTTAGAGCCACATTGATGGCGATGATAATAATATTCGCATTATTAACAAATCGCAGTACGAATTTATATAATTCGTTGGCTCTTGCCGCGCTGATTATTTTGTTGATTAAACCGGCGGAATTATTTAATCCGGGTTTTCAATTATCTTTTACTGCAGTATTATCAATAGCAGCTATTTACCAAGTTCTCGCAAAGAAAATACAATCATCCGGTATAAGTAACAAATTTGTAATATATACTTTATTAATTATAGCAGTTTCATTAAGCGCGCAGATCGGTACTTTACCGTTTACTCTAATTTATTTCGGTAAACTTTCAATTATCGCACTGTTTGCTAATATATTAGTTGTTCCTTTAATCGGGTTTATAGTTGGGACAGCAATTTTTACGCTTGTAATTAATCCGTTTTTTCCTTTAATAGCATCATATTATGCATCGGCTAATAATTTGTTCGGAAATCTATTATTTGAAATAGTTAAAATATCCGGAAACTTTAAGTATGCCTTTTTATGGATTAGGCATTTTACGGTGATTGATGCAATTATCTATTATTTATTGATAGTTATCTTCTTTTACTTTTATCAAAGATTCAATTCTAAAAAAGCCAAAATTTTATTATTTGCTCTTACAATTAGTAATTTAATGTTGTTTATGTCTTTTGACGACGCACAATTACTGCCCGATAAATCATTGAATGTATTAATGATAGATGTAGGGCAGGGCGATGCTTTTTTGATTAAATTTCCGAATGGGAAAACCGCTTTAATTGATGCCGGAAACGCAACGGCTTCATTTGATAACGGTGAACGTGTAATTTTACCGTTATTAGATTATCTAAGCATCAATAAAATTGATTATGGATTTGTTTCTCATATTGACGCAGACCATTACGGCGGCTTTATTTCTTTGATACATAATGGAAGAATCAGGCAAATATTTAAACCGAAAATCGATTCCTCATTGAAAAAAGATATTAAATTTGAAAAATATTTAACAAAAAATAACGTCCCATTTTCTTATTATAAAAAAGAAATATTAAAAATCGGGAATGTCCGGCTTTACATAATGAACGATATTGACAAAAAGTATTTTAATAAATTATCTACGAATAATAATAGCGGGTTTCTAAAAATAGTTTACGGTAATGATTCATATCTTTTTTTAGGGGATATGGGGAAAAAAGCGGAGAGATATTATCGGAATTACTACAAAGGATTTTTAAACGTCGATGTACTCAAAGTTTCACATCACGGAAGTAATTCCAGTTCTGAATATGAATTTTTAAAAGCAGTAACACCAAAATACAGTTTGATAAGTGTTGGTCTGCAAAATAAATTCCATCATCCTTCAACTTTCGTAATAAATGAATTAAAGTCAATAAATTCTAAAATATTCCGTACTGATTTAGATAGAGCTGTTCTTTTGAGAGATGACGGGAGTGTAATAAAAAATATAGATTGGAGAAATTATTAAGGCAAAAGATGAATATTGAAAAAGTAAGTAATTTAAATGAACCACTGTGTATCGGCATACTTGGCGGGGGACAGTTAGCCAGAATGTCTGCTTATCAAGCTTACAAACTTGGTTTTGATGTGGCAATTATAGAAAAGGAAAAAGATTCACCCGCAGGGCGATTAACTCATAATGAATTTGTAGGTTGGGTAGATAATAAACGGGTTTTGAATAAATTCATAGAATGTTCCGATATCATAACTCTGGAAAATGAATTCATAGATTATAAATATTTGGCTTATATTGAAAAGAAAGGGAAAACAGTACTCCCATCTTCTAAAAATATATCATTGATTCAAGACAAACTTACCCAGAAAGAAAGCTTCGCAAAAGTTGGAATCCCAACCGCAAAATTTACGACTGTAGATAAAGAAAGTTCATACTCGATGTTATCAAAAATATTAGGGAAGAGTTTTATTTTAAAATCCCGTAAGATGGGTTATGATGGCTATGGAAACGCTAAAGTAACTAACGAAAAAACTTTTATAGAGGGGAGTAATATATTGAAATCCAGGCATAATGAACTTTTCACCGAGGAGTTTATAAACTTCAATAAAGAATTAGCAATTATGGTAGTTAGAACCAATAAAGAAATTAAAACATATCCTGTTGTTGAAACAATTCAAAAAAATCATATTTGTCATACTGTTATTGCACCCGCGCAAATAGAATCAGGTATTAAACGTCAAGCTGAAGATATTGCTATTGAGTCTGTGAAGGCGGTGGCGGGATTTGGATTGTTCGGTGTGGAATTATTTTTAACAAAAGAAGGGGAAATTTTACTTAATGAAATGGCACCGAGACCTCATAATTCAGGTCATTATACAATTGAAGCATGTGTAACATCGCAGTTCGAAAACCATATACGTTCAGTACTAAATTTGCCTTTAGGTTCGACCAGTATGGTAATGCCGTATGCGGTAATGATTAATTTACTAGGAAAAGAAAACGGTAACTGTACTGTTGATAATTATAATCAGGCCTTAAAAAATGATGATGTTCATCTTCATGTTTATGGCAAAGCGGTTTCCAGAATAGGGAGGAAAATGGGGCATATAACGATTTTGGGAAATGATTTGGAGTCAACACTATCTCAGGCGAGGAATGTGGAAATGATGGTATCATTATGACTGGAAGTAAATTCTATAAGATAATTTTCACATATCCGTATTGTGAAGATTAAAAAAATCGAAGCTGTTTCCCAAGAAAAAATATTTATTATTACTGAAAAAAGGAGTAATTATGGAAATTCAACCGTTAGTTGGAATAATAATGGGAAGTGATTCGGATTTACCTGTAATGA
>CAJXGP010000334.1 GCA_913053915.1 uncultured Ignavibacteriales bacterium
TAAAACTTTTCAAAAAAACTCTGGAGTTTTTCGTTCTGATAAGCTTTTCTGTTATAAGGGTTTATAGTAACAGCAACAATAAACCTCACAGAAATCGTATCGCGAGGACAATATGCCGCTTCTTACATCAAGGATGATATTTATAAGTCACGCTTGGAGTTATAATAATCACTATGAAACTGTGGTTGGATGGTTCGATGATGCTGCGAATTTTTCATGGAAAAACTGCAGCGTACCGAGTGACAATGCGTTGGAGGACAAATCTTCGAAAGGGTTATCGGTGGGAATGACACGACAGATTAGTCCCGCCAAGGTCGTAGTTATCTTAGGAGGTATGTATGCCGCGCATAGCGAATGGATTGACTACGAAATATCTGAGGCGAAGCGCATGGGGAAAACTATCATTGGCGTAAAACCTTGGGGGCAAGAGCGTGTACCAAAGGTAGTTTCCGATGCCTCGATATGCGAAATGATTGGCTGGAATAGCGCAAGTGTTGTGGCTGCCGTCAGACAATACACATGAACAGATTGAAAATCTCAGAATCAGAATATCCTGGGCTATATCAGTCTGCCAACCGAGCATCTCTCAAATCACAGCGTGAATACTATATATATTTGATGTGGTATTTGCTGTTGTTGACGCTTGCTGCAGCTGCATCCTTTCAGTGGCCTGCTAATTGGCAAGGTTCATTGTTTTCAGCTTTTCTTTTTCAGCATTCATTATATTTTCTAATTCCTCGTTGATTCTAATACTCGTTAAGAAATAATTCTCAGAGATCAGATAATTCTTCTTATGTTGTTCGATAATACCTTTTATCTTATAAAGATCTGCGATAGATAATCGGTCATTTAAACTGAAACATATCTCCATTGATTTTTCGGCAAATGCTGCTGATAAATCAAAATCGTTTATTTGAGAATATATATATGCTTTATTTAAATAGGAGAGGGATAAAGTAGGTAAGTTACCTATTTCCAACGCGATCCGGATACTGGAATCAAATTCAATAATTGCTTTGTCGTATTCACCTTTCTGCAGATAAAGCATCCCTAAATTATGTTTGATTTCGGATATTCTTTTCTGATCCCGCAACTGTTCGTATTTAATCAAAGCTCTTTGATAATAAGATAAAGCTTCATCATAGTTGCCTTGTATATTGTATATAATTCCCAGATTTACTTCCAGCATACCGATTAAAGAGGTATCGGTTTTAGGTTCTAGAAGAGACAAGCTATTCTCAAAATTTATTTTGGCTTTTCTTAAATTACCTCTATCTCCGTAAATTGTACCTAATAAATTACTACACTTAGCACTTCCTTTTAAGTCTTTGTGTTTATTAAATAATTTCTGCGCAGTTTTTATGTAACTAATTGCTTCATTCCAATTTGCTTCACGGCTTGAAATTTCGCCCAACGATAGATGACAATATGCTGAAATGTTTTCCAAGTTACTATTGTGATTTACTATCGATAGGGTATGGTTGTAAATTCTGGAAGCTGTGGTTAACTCCCCTTGTGTTATCGAATTATCGCCGAGTAAAAGTAGAAATTCAACTGACTTAGAAAATTCTAAATTTTTTAAAGTGAAGGTTATTAATAAATCAATGTATTGCGAGTAGTCATTCGAAAGTAGTAAATCTAAATCAAGTTGTTCTTTGATTGTTAAATTATCCGATAACTTGATTATAGAATGCGGGGGCAAAGTTTTAGAAATTACCTTATTAAATTCTTCTAGTTGAGTATTATTAAAATAATCGGGTAAAATCCTATCAATAATATTTGCCGAAAGTTTTGACAAAGTATTAATACTTGCAATTAATGGATTATTAAATATAATATAATTTTTTCACTTAAACTTAATAAAAATTGAGGAAAATTATTTTTTTTTATGAATCTACCCCAAAAAGTACTAGTGTGTTATCCTGAGTACACTCACTTTGTCCGGTGTAAACTCCGTGAGAAATCTCTAACCCATTGTAAAATAAAAGATTCTTCGGTCATTTCACTCTTTCGGAATGAGCCTAATAAGCTTTTTAAAATAGACTCATTTATAATTATCATATACCGGATAAATTTCGGATATTTCATGTATTTTAAGAAAAAATTACTTTTTGGACAACTTTATTTAGTTATCCCCGTTTTGCATTTAACTGAGAACAGCTTCTACGGTAATAACTATTTGAAATAAGCTCTTGCATAATAATGAGTTACTTATTAACTCATGTTAGCAAAATTTGTCTTATTGAACAAAAACTCAACTTCCGGTTCCCATTCTTTTGCTAAAAGAAGAGAATAGTGAGGGATGAGTTCTGAATTTTAGCATAATATGACTATTAAGTAATAAAAAAAATGAAATCCCCTTTTATTTCATCATAAATTAACAATCATTATTTTAATAATTTATACGAAATAAACCATTCCCAAGAACTATTATTGCCATACCATGTTTTTGCAATTCCAGCCGATAAAGTTGATTCGAGATTAAACCAATGCCTGAAGACAAAATTTATTTGCGCCCCGGTATCTATCCATCTTGGATATTGATTTGAAAAAAGAAGAAGGCCCTCGGAATATAATGAAATGTTAAAATGGCTTAAATAATGTTCTCCGATAGCTGCATTGCCAAATCGTACAGGAGGTAATTCATCTTCAAGCATTATTTTACCAAACCGAGTTGCATCAAGGCTATACATAGGAATACCGGGGAAACGAAACACTTTCCGGTATTGTTTAACTTCTGAATCATCTATTAATCTGTTTCCAAAACCGCCGAAGTAGAATTTCGCTTGTATTAATTTTTCGGTATTCCAACTATATCCCCCCGCCAATTTGAAGTGAAAAATATTATGTGGGAAAAGCCATGTCGAATAATTATCCCACTCGCCAAATAGTTGTCCTGCAATAACCGGCTTTCTATTTTGAGAGCCAAAATTCATCCAAGTTAAAGTAAAATTGTTTCCATATTCAAAATCAATACTTCCTATACTTCTGCGGAGATTCCGGGAATTTAATGATGTTTGCGCTACCCAAAAATCCGGCACAGTTATTTTCAACATATTATCATTAAAATATTTAATTCCGGTGTACCAATCAAATTCCGTGGTTTGCTTAACCTTTAAAGGATTATCGTAAATCCAGTAATGAATATTCCCTAAACTTAATTCGGTTCCTATCATCCCGAGTTTACGTTTATCAAACAAATCATAAAAATTCGGTGCATTATAATCAATCCCGATATTATAACTTCTTTTATAAGAATATTTCCCTCTGAAATGAAATCTGGGCGCTCGAGAGTTTTTATTAAACAGCGATACACCAAATTCTAATTTTATATCATTTATTATTAGCGGATCGGAAATATGGGTATATATTCCAAATACCTTTTGATCCTTAAAACCACTGATAACCGGGACAATTGTCAATATATCTAAATTATCCAATGAGTTATAAGTTTTTTGTTTTGTCATATTTACTTTGAAACTTTTAACTTTAGATGAAGTTACAGACCAGTGAGTAACTATAGGATTCTTTTGAATTATTTCTTCTCCTAAATAATGGATAGCAGGTAAATATTCAGCAGGTTTGTTTGGAATAATTACGGGTACAAAACCGTCTGAAGTAAATTCGAATGCAAAAAGCGAATCTTTATTCAAGTAAACAGGCTTAAAAAGTCCGCTCAAAGTATTACTGAGGGGCACTGAGCTTGAAAGTGGATTATTCATATTTTTTCTATAAATATTAGAAACACCGTTGGTAAAAGCTCCCCAATAAAGGTATTTTCCATCTGTGCTC
>CAJXGP010000335.1 GCA_913053915.1 uncultured Ignavibacteriales bacterium
GTGGAAAATTACATTGATTATTTAGTTGAAAGTTTTGTGTTTTACAGGGTTAATCGTTTTGATATAAAAGGAAAGAAACAGCTTGCCACACAAGAGAAATATTACCTTGTGGACTTAGGTTTATTAAATGTGCTTGTTGGAAGAGAAAGAACAGGAGATAAAGGTCATATTCTTGAAAATGTTGTATATCTCGAACTTTTAAGAAGGGGTTACAAAATATGGACAGGTACACTTCGTAATGGAGAAATTGATTTTACAGTTAAAAATCGTTTCGGTGAAATTGAATATTATCAGGTTGCTTGGGAAATCTCAAATCCTGAAACGGAAAGAAGAGAATTTACACCATTAGAAACCATAAAAGACAACTTCCCAAAGTTCTTACTTACGACTGAATCATTTCCACAAAACAAAGCAGGAATAATTCATAAGAATGTATTTGAATGGCTGTTGAAAAAATAATTAAAATGGACAAAAGGGAAAGAGCGACCGCACAACAATTAGCGTTCTGATGGTCGGGACAGCCCAATCTGAACGTGGTGTTGACAGCCGGTCCCGGCTTTTCCGGGAAAACCGACAGGAAGAAGTTGGAAATTACCTATGGGAAAAGAGTGAATTTTGTTTTGATATTTGGAGGGAAGTATACTGTAACCGGAAAATAACAATGTAGTGATGATGATATCCCACCACTGTTTTAGAATAAACTGTGAATTTGGAGGTGATATAGACGAGTTGGCGTTCATGCAAAAACAGTAATCATAAATGATTAAGGCATTATTAAAGATAAGACTAAAACAAATTTACCGGAATATTAACGGAATTGGATTGATTCGGTTCATTGTATTAGCCGGGTTTATCGGATTATTTGGAATTGCCTTATACGTAAAAACCTCTGATAAATTAACATCTCAATATATTAGTATTGGATTTTTATTACTGATCCTGCTGATTCATTTAAAACGTAGAGATAAGTTGTTCCTGAAAAGTCATTTCTCAAACGACAAAATACTTATGCTCACAGAATACATTGTCTTTTCTATTCCACTTGTATGCTGTTTTTTAATACACAAACAATGGATTGCAATCAGCGAGCTATCAGCTTTATTAATTATCGTTAATTTGGATTTAAAAGCAAGACATTCAAATTTAAACACGAAACTTCAAAAATTAATTCCCGACGATGCCTTTGAATGGAAAGCAGGGTTAAGGAAACAATTTTTTATAATCGTTCCGGTTTGGATTATTGCTGCCCTTACTTCTTTCTTTGTGGGAAGTGTACCCATCGCCATTTTTATTTTAGGGATTTCAATTTCAACCTTTTTTGAAAAATGTGAACCCTATCAGTTTTTATGGTCTAATGAATTAAGTTCTAAAAGACTTTTACTTTTGAAAATAAAACGCCAGATTCAATTGTTCTCGATTATTGTAGTTCCTTTAATTGTTTTATTCTTGCTATTTAACTTCAACAGATGGTATATTCCAATAGCAGAATATTTTCTGTTCTGTTCTCTACATATTTATTCAATTATGACTAAATATGCATTTTTTGAGCCAAACATAAAATCACCTGCAGCGCAAGTTTTCTTAAATATTGGAGGTGTCGGACTTATTCTTCCGATATTTTTGCCTGTAATCTGGCTTTTAACAGTCCGGTTTTATATAAAATCAGTAAACAACTTGAATTTTTTCTTAGATGATTATAATTAAGAACCTTACAGTATCCTACAACAAGGATAAAAAAGTTATTGATAATCTGAATTTATCATTGGATAGCGGATTGATACACGGTATTGTGGGATTAAATGGTGCAGGAAAGACCACATTGCTAAACACTCTGTTTGGATTAAAGAAATCGGATGCAGGAACAATAACATTTGACAATCAAAGAATTAATAAAAAATCGGTTGCTTATTTGCCAACAGAAAATTTCTTTTATTCAAATATTACCGGTAAAGAGTATCTCAGTCTTTTTAAAAATAAAGAGTTTGACACAGACCAATGGAACAAACTTTTCAAGTTGCCCTTAGATAAAATCATTGACGGATATTCATCAGGAATGAAAAAGAAACTTGCTTTGTTAGGAATTCTAAAACAAGATAAACCCCTAATGTTACTTGACGAACCTTTTAATGGATTGGACATTGAGACCTGTCGGATTCTCCGAATGATTTTATTACAGTTAAAAGAGAAAAATAAAACAATAATTATCACTTCTCACATAATTGAAACATTGACTAATTTATGTGATTTTATTCATTATTTGGAGGCTGGACAAATAAAATTTACTAAGAATAAAAGTAGCTTTTCTGAATTTGAAAGAGAAGTATTTGACAAAATTGAAAATGATAATAAGGGTTTAATTAATGAACTGATGAAATAAAGCACGAAACGCTAACAGCAGGGTATAGCCCATGCCGCAAATCACGGTAGCATAGAAAGTTGAGCGGTAAAATAAAAGATGTAACTTTATAGAGAATTTAAACGGGAAAATGCGGCACGTGCCATACCCGCACACGTTGGGTGCAAGCTTTGGAAGAGTATAGTCGTTATTGGTAATAACTATTGGTGAATATATAAATAAAAAATATTATCTTTGCGAGAAAAAAGATGTATAAAAGGTATCTGGAAGATATAATATCCAAAAGAATAGATTCGGGAAAAGCAATAATATTAATGGGTCCTCGACAAGTGGGGAAAACAACTTTGATAGAGAAAATACTTGAAAAGAAAGATTATTTACTCCTTGATGGTGACGACCCCAAAACCAAAACCTTGCTAACAGAGCCCAATACAGAACAGCTTCGTTCATTACTGGGGAAACACAAGTATGTTTTTATTGACGAGGCTCAGCGAGTTGAAGGCATAGGTCTTACAATGAAAATAATTGTAGACAGATTTCGTGATATTCAGTTATTTGCAAGTGGATCATCATCGTTTGATTTATCAAATAAACTGAATGAACCTTTAACCGGTAGAAAATGGGAGTACAAATTATTTCCAGTTTCATGGGAAGAGTATGAAAACTATCATGGATATTTGTATTCAGAACAACAATTTGAGAACAGACTACTTTATGGGTTTTATCCGGATGTATTAAACAATCCGGGAGATGAAATAAATATTTTAAAAAATCTGGTTAGTAGTTATTTGTACAAAGACATTCTTTCATTTGCAAATATCAGGAAACCTGAGATTTTAGACAAACTGGTTCAAGCATTGGCATTGCAAATGGGAAGTGAAGTAAATTATTCGGAATTAGCACAAATAGTAAACGTAGATAAAAATACGATTAGCCGATACATTGATATTTTACAAAAAGGATATATTATATTTAGCTTAGGAAGTTTTAGCAGGAATTTACGCAATGAAATAAAAACAAATAAAAAAATTTACTTTTATGACAATGGCGTTCGAAATATGGTCATAGGGAATTTCAATCCGATTGATTTACGTACAGATAAAGGGGCATTATGGGAGAACTTTTTAATATCGGAAAGAATAAAGCAGTTAGAATACAAACAAAGATATGCAAGAACCTATTTTTGGAGAACAAAACAACAGCAGGAGGTTGATTTTGTAGAAGACTACAACGGGAAAATATACGGATATGAATTTAAATGGAATAATAAAAGAAGAGTTAAATTATCAAAAACATTTGTGGATAGTTATAAAGCAGAAAGTATGGTAATTGATAAAAATAATTTCAGGGATTTTGTAATAATTAAATAGCCAGCACCCAACAATTAGCGTTCTGATGGCCGGGACAGCCCGTCCCGTTTTTTTCGGGAGT
>CAJXGP010000336.1 GCA_913053915.1 uncultured Ignavibacteriales bacterium
GGTGTTACAACTACCGGCGTTCTAATGGCTATATTCCAATCAAATGCCGGAGGTGCGTGGGATAATGCAAAGAAAACTTTCGAAGAAGGTATTGAAATAAACGGTGCACTTTATATAAAAGGTTCTGACCCACATAAAGCTGCAGTTGTCGGTGATACTGTCGGAGATCCGTTTAAGGATACTTCCGGTCCTTCTTTGAATATTTTAATTAAATTAATGGCTGTAGTTTCACTTGTAATTGCGCCTTTAATTAAATAAATTTATTGCTGTTTAAAATTAAATATTATTTATTAATCCCTGAGGTTAACCAATAAGAAAGAAATTGTCATTCTGAACTGCATGTCCGACTCAAGCGGAAAGTGAAGAGTTTCCTTTATAAGAAAAATGGAAGATTCTTCGTCGCCTTGCTCCTTAGAACGGCAATTAAAATTTCTTTTTGGAGAACCTCCAAAAGACCGAAGGGAGGTGAAAGATAGAATGAAAACTAATATATATGAAAGTGCTGTTATTATGAATGCTGCACTGGATGACGAGCAAATTGAATCGGTGATTTCACGCATAAAAGAATTAATTACAAACAACGGCGGCGAAATCAGAGATATCGAAAATTGGGGAAGAAAAAGACTGGCATATATGATCAAAAAAAATAAGATCGGTTATTATGTCATTTTTAGATTTAATGCTCCACCTACTATTATTGTTAAACTCGAAAGAGTATATAGTCTTGATGAGCATATAATAAGATATCTTAATATTATACTTGATAAAAATGCCGTTGAATTTTTCGAAGGACGTAAAACCGCTGCAATTGATGAGAGCAAAAGCAAAGCGGAGAGTACTATAACGAAAAGTAAACCGGTCATTGATGATAGCAAAGACGATACAAAAGATAAAGACGATACAAAAGATAGTGAATAATAATAAATATTCTAAGATAAGTATGGAGGATAAACCATGGCTGACTTTAAAATGCCCGAAATTAACTATGTAATTATTTCCGGAAATCTTACAAAAGATCCGGTTTTCCGGGAAACTTCAAATAACACTCCTGTTGTCAATTTTTCTATTGCCTCGAATAGAAAATATAAAGACAGCTCTAATCGATGGCAGGAAGATGTTTGTTATGTGGGCATTGTTGCATGGAATAAATTGGCAGAAAGCTGCCGCGATAGATTAAAAAAAGGTTCCGCTGTTTTAGTAGATGGTGAGTTACAAAGCAGAAGCTGGAAATCTGAAGAAGGACATAATAGAAGTATTGTTGAAATTAAAGCCCGAAGAATCCAGTTCCTGCACAAAAGAGGTAAATTGAATGAATCTGACCACGGCACTGATCACCGGAATGAAAATTCCGAAATCTTAGACAATAAAAATGATAGTGTGGATTACACCGAAGATTCTTTCGATAAGTTCTTGTCTAATGAAGAATCCGATTTGTTAAATAAATAGGACGTGTTATGAGAAAAGAAATTAAAGCAAAAAAAGTCTGTAGATTTACTCAAAATAATATTAAATATATAGACTATAAAGATGTTAAATTATTACAAAAATATATTACCGAACAGGGGAAAATAATCCCTAAAAGGATTACCGGCACTTGTGCAAAATATCAACGACAATTGTCGAAAGCTATTAAGAGAGCTAGACACATGGCTCTTTTGCCATATGTTTCCGATACTGTTCGATAGTTTCAAGCAGGAGAAATTAAATGAAAGTTATACTAAGACAAAATTTTGAAAGTCTTGGACAAGTTGGAGATGTAATCCAAGTTAATAACGGTTATGCAAGAAATTTTTTGATCCCTAGAAAAATAGCTTATGCTGCTTTGGAAGGAAATGTACGTACTTTAGAGGCAGAGAAAAAAATTCTTGTTAAAAAACGAGAATTGGATATGCGAAATGCCGAATCTCTTGCCGCCGAACTTGAGAAAATTTCCGTCACTATACCAGTTCAAGTAGGCGAAGAAGATAAGATCTTCGGCTCCGTAACTTCTCAAATGATTGTGGACGCATTAGAAGCTAAAAATTATCATCTTGATAAGAGAAAAATTGAAATTGATGAACCCATCAAATCGTTAGGTATTTATGGAGTTAGTATTAAAGTACATCCTAATATAACTGCTAAGGTTAAAGTTTGGGTTGTCCGGGAATAATTCTATCTTATACTTTATAAAAAAAGGGAAGCCGATTGACTTCCCTTTCCTTTTAAAAAATAAAAATTTTTATCTAACTTTTAATTGTTTGGTTCTTATCATTTTAGCGATATCTGCCGTTCCTTTCTTCGAGATAGTTCTCAAAGCACTAGTAGATAGTTTTAATGTAACGAAACGATTTAACTCTTGAATCCAAATTCTTTTCTTCTGCAAATTCGGTAAAAATCTGCGCTTTGAACGGTTATGTGCGTGAGACACATTATTTCCAACCATTGGTCCAACACCGGTTATTTGGCATCTTCTTGACATCGGTATCTCCTAGTTTCTTTACCCTAAAATTTAAATTTTAAATAGTAATATAATAATATTTTCATCAAAAAATTAATTTTTAATTTTAAATTGTGCTTTTTGTTAATACTGTTATTAATATATTGATTATTTCAAATTACCTTTTATCTTATAGTTTAAATATAAATTTTCTATATATAAAAATGCTGACAGATCTACCTTTACTTAACTTTGAAATAATTTACTAAGCAATCAGTTAAAAGAAAGGAGTTACCTATGGAATTCTACGAACTTCATCCTGAAAACCCACAGCAAAGGTTTATCAACAAAGCAGTTGATGTCCTTAGAAATGGTGGAGTTATAATTTATCCTACCGATACTGTTTACGGAATAGGATGCGATATCTATAATAGGAAAGCACTTGAAAGAATTTTTGAGATTAAAAACGATTCCAGCGATAAATTATTCAGCTTTATTTGCTCCAGTTTAAAAGACATTTCGAAATATGCAAAAATTTCCGATTATGCTTATAGAACAATGAAACATTTACTGCCCGGTCCTTATACTTTTATATTACCTGCAGCAAAGGAAATACCAAAAAAACTATGGAGTAAAAGGAGAACAGTTGGTATAAGGGTACCAAATAATATGGTAACTATTAAATTAGTCGAGGAACTCGGTAATCCAATAATAAGTACGAGTACGACTAATAGAAAAGGTAAAATTTTATACGATCCGATCGAAATAAAAAACATTTTTAATATTATGGTGGATCTTATGTTGTCTTCCGGCAATTTGACTGGGAATCTTTCCAGTGTGATTGATTTGAGTGAGAAGGAACCTGAAATTTTAAGAGAAGGCGCCGGAGATGTTAGTTTGTTTGCCTGATTAGCAAATCTCAATTTTTCATGCCGGTTCAAATATGACCGGCATTATTAATTAAGATGTCGATGTTTTGCCATTCCTCCGGTAAATTAAAGATAGTATTTTTTCACCTCATCCAAGGTTTTATGGCTGGCTACTCCGAGCGCAAAGGCTCTTTGTTCTATATCGGCCAGTTCTTCTGCTGAAAAACCTCCTGTGTCTACAATGGCCGAGTGTACTTCCAGCCCTTTTTCTATGCTGAGGTATTTGACACAATATGAGGTGTCTAGTCCGCCACTAAAGGCGAGTACTACTTTGGGTTTGTTGCTCATAATATTTTTTTATTTTTATGGAAGACAAAAATAATAAATTTTCTGGATGGAGACCAGGAATAATTATGTTTACTAGAGTTTCCGCTTTAGTTGCTTTTCCAATTATTATAGCTTTATATGTTGGTAAGTATTTAGATAA
>CAJXGP010000337.1 GCA_913053915.1 uncultured Ignavibacteriales bacterium
GCCAAAGTTCCATACTCTCCTGTATTTTATATGACATGAGGGGTTTCGTAAACCCATCATTGAGGGGTTTACGAAACCCCTCATTCAACAGATGTCCGATAATTGAAGTGTGTTGATTTTTATGCTGGGTGCGAATACACCGCGCGCGCCGAAGGCGCCGAGAAAAAACTCGCCGCCGCCGAAGGCGAGATCAAATCGCAAATTTCCGAGATCGCCAGGATCAGCGGCGATTTGGCCGCCTTGCAGGCCCTGAAGGAAGAGATGGAGAGCAAGATCGTCAAGATTTCGGGCAAGCTTGAGGAATCCGAGACCACGGTGATCAAGGAAAAGAAAATTTCGGAAGATCAATTAAAAGATGCGGAAGATAATATTCAGAAATTAACAAATGAGCACATAAGTAAAATAGATGAGATTTTAGAACATAAAGAAAAAGAAATTATGGAAGTTTGATTCTGAAAATTTATCCGGATAATATTATCTATTGAAGCTGCATCTGATGAGTCTTGTTCCGAAGAATAAAACGGTGTGAAAGCTTGTTGAAATTTGTCTATATTATTATAAGAGCCTTTATCTGTATTGAAATATAAGAAAGTATGTGAACAAATCCTCCTCAAAATTACTTCATCCCTACTCACAACACCTGGCATTACTTTCCCCACCGCTTTTATTCCGGTTTGTGGAGATAAAGTGAAACAAATAGGAATAATATAAACAAATTGTTTCCTATCCCTTAAATAATTCACTTAAAAATTAACTATTTTTTGATTAAATTCTTGTTATAACAAAAGTAATTTTGACTTTTGAACTCTTATATTTAGCTTAATAATTGATGAAAAATATCGGTTCACAATTACCTAAAATTAAATTTAAACGTATCTCATCTTATCTGAATCCGAATTTGATAAGAAACATTCTCTTTTTTAGCGGAGGTATAATCTTATTTATTTTAGGTTGTATCTTGTATGGTGTCATCCTCAATTTACGGGAAATTCCTCTTTCAAAAGCAATGAAGTTAAAAGGTTTTACTAAATTAGATAATGTAAATATAGTAATAAATAGAAAGACATACTCGCTTAATCTCTATCAGGATACCGTCTTTATAAAATCTTATCGTGCTAATTTTGGAATGAATATTAATAACCCGAAAACTAGACAAGGGGATAATGCAACACCGGTGGGTAATTATAAAATTTGTGAAATTGATACGGCAGTAAAGTATTATAAATTTTTTAAACTTAATTATCCTAATTTAGAAGATGCTACTGAAGGCTTAAGGAAAGGTATAATTACGCAAGCACAATTTGACAAATTAAAATTTGAATATTATTATGGTAATTGTCCTAATGATAATACGGCACTCGGTGGCAATATCGGCATTCAAGGAATTGGTAAATGGGATTTTATATTTAAATATTTACCTTTTGTTTATAATTGGACCAACGGATCAATTGCATTAAGCAATGAAGACATGGATGAGCTTTATTCAGTTGTAAAGGAAGGAACGAAAGTTGTCATTAAATAAAAATATCTCTTGGTTTATAATTATTTGCTTTTCTTTTGTGATTTTCTCATGTGGAAAAAATAAGGAAAGTAAGAATGAAGCGGAAATAATTAATAAATATAAAGACTTGAAGTATGCCTTAATGCAAGCTAAAAAAACTGTTGGTGATTATTTGCAGTTTGCCTATTCAGGGAAATTTAAAGACTCTGCAGGTATAGAGGTGATTGCAGGTTCGGAATTAAGCAAGTCTAATGAAATAGGAATTAAATTTTATCTGTTGAGGATAAATGGAAATATTCTTGAAAAATCTTATCAAACTAAGTTATTAAACGGATCGTTTCAACATAGTATCATTCAGAAAATCAAATTCCCCTGGTTTAATTATGAGTTGTTATACTATAATTCACAAGATTATTTTATGGGAAGCAGTGGGGGCGAAATCATTTCATATATTATAAACTTTAATTCAAAAGAAATTTATTACGCTCACTTAGTTGTTCAAAATAATATGCCTGTCTCATTATATTTATCACCGAATATAAAAATGGTACAACTAAGAAAATTCTTTATCGGTAACTTTAAACGTGACTTTCCTAAACTTGTGCTGATTAATAATGATATAAATATTAACAATTAACATCGAACGCCTTCTATTTAAAACGAAAATTATTTTATTATGGACTGTAACTGATATGATGAAGAGGTTTTTTATTATTTTATTGATTATTATTCCAATAACATTTATTTATCCGCAAGGTAAGGTTAAATATGAACTTAATTCTATTAATTTTGAAGGTAATAAAACATTTTCATCTTCAACGCTTAGCGGTATTATTTATTCGGTAGAAACTCCATGGTGGTTTTGGAGATTTTTAAATTCATTCACGGATTTTGGGAAACCGCCGGTTTATTTTGATTCCGCTTATATTCAAATTGATATAAATGCGCTCAAGGAATTTTATAATGTTAACGGATTTTTCAGGGCTAAATTTTCTTATAGATATTTTATTGATACTTCCGCACGGGAAGTGAATTTAATTTATAAAATTTCGGAAAATGCTCCCTCTACCTACGGTAAATTAATTATTTATGGATTAAAGAATATTCCTACTGATATAATGAAAACCGTCCATAAAGAATTAATTTTTGATACTACAAAAAGATACAATCAAACGATTCTTCAGCAAAAAGCGACACAGGTTGTTAACACCTTTCATAATACCGGCTATCCGTTTGCCAAGTTTGACAGCACGGTTATTTTGAAAGATACGATAAAAAATAAAGCCGGTATTAACATCTATTTTACATCAGGAAATCGTTATCGGATTGACACGGTATTGGTTAGCAAAGAAGGTAAAGGCGCCCCATTAGTGAGTAATCAATTATTACAAAATATAACAGGAATAAAGCCGGGTTCAATTTATGATTTAGAGAAAATTAGAAGAAGCCGGTTACGGCTTTATCGTACAGGTTTATTTAGTACTGTATTACTTTCCGGGGTAAGAAATGATACTACAGATGGGAAAATCCCTTTAAGGTTGGAATCCAATATCGGTTTGCTTAATGAATTATCACCTGAGCTTATTCTAAACAATCAACACAGCGCTTTTAATGTTGGTTTAGGCGTTGCATACATTAAACGTAATTTTTTCGGCAACGCAAGAAAATTAACTATCGGTTCGTCATTCGGTGTACAAGATATCTTTAATGTTAATTTCGGTAATTTAATTAAAAAATTCTCTTTCAGAGATACTACATTACTCGGTTATTTTGATTCCAGAATTACAATCGAACAACCTTACGTCTTTAATCGACCTATTTTTGCAACTTGGGAAACTTACGCTACTATAAATAAACAAACGAATTATAATAACACTTTGTACGGTTCTAAAATTACTTTCGATTTTGAACTCCCCACATATACCTTTATTAATCATGTTAGCACATCGTATACCATTGAGCAATCGAATGAAGTATATAGAACAAATCACGATAGTCTTTCGACAAAATTAATCTCCGATATTGGTGGGGATTTTGGTTCCACTACTGCAGATAATATACTGTTTCCCACTCGAGGATATAATTTGAATTTTCATGTTGAAGAAGCAAATTCAATTCCTTATTTGTTTAACGTACTTCGAAATACAAAATTTGACGGTTCGATGTTTTATAAGGTTGTTCTAAGCAGTTCTTTTTATTTATCATTAAATCCCAAAAAAGATAAAATCTTTGCAGTTAAATTTAAAACCGGTTATCTCCATGCATT
>CAJXGP010000338.1 GCA_913053915.1 uncultured Ignavibacteriales bacterium
TAGTTTTATCAGTAAATGTTATTTTATCCGACAAAATTAATGCACCACCTTTGTTCATTCCATTGTATATTTTTTGTATACTTCGGAATTTTTATTGTAATCTTTCACATCTTCGGGCTTTAAGTTATACCACTTTGCATAGGCTGTATATTCAAGCGAATAATTAAAAACAGTCGGTTCACCTGCTTTTGCCGTCTTTTCTAAATATAAGGTTCTTTGGAGATAATCATCATTCGGGGAAATAATATAATTATCAGAATTAACCGACAGTAATTTAATATTTGTTTGTCTTTTATGTCCTTCTCTTGGATAGGGCAACCAGCAACGAATTACTTCGCCGGCGGGCGTTGCATCCTTTTCGACGGTTAATGTGTAATCAATTTTTATTTTAACAGGATTAACCAACCTCTTACCTGTCTTTGTCGATTCTTTGATTATTGCCGGTAAATCTTTGCTAAGAAAAATATCCAGGTTATCGGTCTTTTTTCCATCCATTTTTTCTTTTCTTGCTTTCGCCTCTTTATTAACTCTAAAAAAATTGGGGACGGCATTGTGAAAATATTTTTTCTTCCCGTCTATTATTTTCATTTCCAATGTTTTATTTTCTTCCCATTTCCCCAGCATTTTTGAATTAAGATTTGGATAATATTTTATCAAATGTTTTATCACATATTCTTCACTTCTATCAAAATCTTTACGGATTCTTTCCAATTTGTCAATTTGAAATTCCAAGCTGTATTTTTCAACTTGCGTTAATTTTTGTTGTTCTAATAATTTATTGATCATCTTTTCCGCATTTGCAAAATTACCTTGTTTAATTTCTTTATTTGCATACGGAAATTTTGTTTGTCCTTTTAACGACATCATGACTGATATTCCAAGCATCAAAGAAATTAAGATCTTCATTGTTTAATATATTTGTTATTAAATAACTGTACAAATATACTAATTTGAAGATTAATTTCTTATAATTTTTTAAATTTCAATAAACTACAAATTTTTTTCAAGCTATAAGTTTAAAAAAAATGCGTGATGATTAGTAAAATGAATTTTTATTTGAGTGCACATAAAAATCATCTATTTCAACGTTTGCTTTTAATGGTGCTCAACCCGAGCAAAAAGATATACACACCTAGTATCGTTTTTCGAAAAGAGAAATGTAATACTTTTGGGGCAGGCTTAAATAGACTCATTTATGTACTTTTTAGTCCAAGCTCATAATCGATCCAATAACAATTTCAATTATTTTATATATTTACTTCATGAATATAAAAACACTGACAAAACTATCCTTAAAGAACAAAAAATATATTATCGGACTAATGTCCGGCACATCACTTGATGGCGTTGATGCTGTCTTAATTGAAATAAAAGGAAGCGGCATATCAACAAAATTAAAACAGCTTGGTTTTATAACTCATCCTTTTCCAAAAGGATTAAAGGAAAAACTACTCGGGAATTCTTCAAACTTTAGTGGAAATGTTACAGATATTTGCAGACTCAATTTTTTAATTGCTTTAATTTATGTTGATGCTATAAAAAAGTTGTGTAAAAAAGTAAAAATTCCTTTAGATATAATTGATCTCATTGGTTCGCACGGACAGACAATTCACCACCTTCCTCAAAAAATTAATTATTTCGGCTATACATTCGGCTCAACACTGCAGATAGGCGATCCAAGTATAATTGCAAAAAAGACAGGCATATTAACCATCGGTGATTTTAGAACCGGGGATGTTGCTCTCGGTGGAGAGGGTGCCCCGTTAGTCCCTTATTTTGATTTTATTATGTTTCATTCCAAAACCAAAAACAGAGCTTTGCTAAACATCGGTGGAATTTCCAATATTACTATCCTTGATAAAAAAGGGAATGCTTCATCCGTTATAGCTTTCGATACCGGACCGGGTAATATGATGGTCGATTTTCTGTCGCAGAGATTTTTTAACGTAGAATACGATAAGAACGGAACGATTGCATCTTCGGGAAAAATTAGCCAAAAATTATTTGAGGCTTTAATTCAGAGAGATGAGTACATTGAAAGAGGAATACCCAAATCTACCGGGCGCGAATATTATGGGAAACAATTTCTATCTCCGGTATTTAAAAAGATAAAACAAGTATCTTCCCAAGATTGGCTTACTACCGTCACCAATTTTACAGCTTACGGTGTTTTTAGAAATTATGAAAAGTACATAAAAATCGAGACTGAAATTGATGAATTATTCGTCAGCGGCGGCGGCGCAAAGAATAGATATTTGATCCAATCGTTAAAAAAATATTTTGGGAAAAATGTCAAAATAAATAATGTAAAAAATCTGGGTATCTCTCCGGATGCTAAGGAATCAATTTGTTTTGCGGTGTTGGCAAATGAAACAATCTCGGGAAATCCGTCGAATATACCAAGGGTAACAGGAGCAGAAAAGAATACAATATTAGGAAAGATTTGTTTACCATGAAAATTTTGATAACCGGCGGCAGCGGATTGTTAGGGCAATATCTAAATCTCAGTCTCTCAAAGGATAATGAAATTCTTACTATTTATAATTCACACATAGGTAATTGTAAAAATTTCAATTCCATCAGGTTGGACATAAATAATCACAAAATGCTTGATGATGTTTTTTCCCAATTTTTACCGGAGGTCGTAGTTCATACTGCGGCACTGACTACTCCTCAAAGGATACCGACAATTCCGGCAAAATTAGTTTACGGGACTAACGTTAACAGTACAAATAGAGAATCAATCATAGAAATAATTCATGAGGAAAATAGCTCACTCAATTAGACACGAATTACACGAATTGCACTAATTCAAGTAAGGAGAAAAATTTTGAATCAATTATTAGGTGCTCATACTTCAATTCAAGGTGGAGTAGCTGAATCTATCCCGTTAGCCGAAAAGTTAAAATTTACAGCAATGCAAATTTTCACAAAAAATAGTAATCGCTGGTTCGCGAAACCTCAAACAAAAGACGAAATAGAGAAATTCAAAAACCGGTTATCTACTTCGCGAATAAAATTTGTAGTCAGCCATGATTCATACCTAATAAATTTATGCGCAAAAAATCCTGAGATACTTAGAAAATCACGCGATGCTTTCATAGACGAACTTAAAAGGTGCGAACTATTAGGCATTCCTTATCTAAACTTTCACCCGGGCACCCACGGCGGACAAGGCGAAGAAGACGGTATAAAAATTATCGCCCAATCCCTAAATATTACACACGAAAAAACGCCGGATTATAAAGTCTCAAGTATGTTGGAAGCTACCGCCGGACAAGGAACCGCTATCGGTTATAAATTTGAACATCTAAAAAAAATCATCGATTTAATTGAAGATAAAGGGAGAATGACCGTATGTATCGATACTGCCCACATTTTTGCAGCCGGATACGATATTAAAAATAGAAAAAATTATGATAAAGTTATTAAAGATTTTGATGATATAATCGGTTTGGAAAGGTTGAAATGTTTCCACATTAACGACAGCAAAAAAGAATTGGGCAGTAGGGTTGATAGACATGAGCATATAGGGAAAGGGTTCATCGGAAAAGAAGGATTCCGGAATATTATGCAAGATAGACGCCTTGCAAATGTTCCTAAAATTCTTGAAACGCCAAAGGGAAAAGAATGCCTTGAGGATCTTGAAAATTTAAAAATCCTTAGAAGTTTGATAAAATAATGAAATGAGGTGTATCTAACCGTTCTTTCTGAATAACGCAGCTTTGACATTTCGGCTAAATAATATTTTGATTTTTATTTGT
>CAJXGP010000339.1 GCA_913053915.1 uncultured Ignavibacteriales bacterium
GTCAGATTCCTTACGGACGTGTTTCCTCTTATGGCGCTGTGGCGGAATACCTTGGCAGCAAAGGCTCGGCCCGCATGGTAGGGTGGGCGCTGAACAGCTCCAAATATAATTTAGATAAAATTCCTGCCCATCGCGTGGTAAACCGGCAGGGTTTGCTCACCGGAAAGCGTGCTTTCGGCGGACAAAATACCATGAAAGACCTGTTGGAAAGTGAAGGCATTCGGGTAGAAGATGATAAAATTATGAATTTTAAAGAGATTTTCTGGAACCCTTCAAAAGGATATTGAAGTACTCATTTCTTTTTCAGTTTCGTTGAAAAAACGTAGAAGTTAAAGACCAAAAACAACCCCGAATTCATAAATTAACTTGTACGCTTTCTAATACCAACGATTTCTTATCGCCCTGACAACATTAAATTGTTTGGTAAATAGGTTTTGAGAATTTTTAAGAAATTACGAACCGTTTATTTGACGTAATTCTATTATTTTAGCGGAAAAATTTGTCAATGAAAGAAGGGCTGGTCATAATCCCTACGTTTAACGAAAAGGAAAATATTGAAAATATTATCCGTACCGTATTTACATTGAATACGGTTTTTGATATTTTAGTGGTCGAGGATAACAGTCCGGATGGTACTGCAAGCATTGTGAAACGGCTTATGAAGAAATTTCCGGAACGATTGTATATTCTGGAACGCAAAGAGAAACAGGGACTTGGAACAGCTTACATAGCCGGTTTTAAATGGGCGCTTCAGCGTCATTATAATTTTATTTTTGAAATGGATGCCGACTTTTCCCATAATCCGGATGATTTGGAAAGGTTGTTTTCAAGTCTCCACGACGATGGTGCCGATGTGGTAATTGGCTCCCGTTATATTACCGGCGTGAATGTTGTCAACTGGCCCATGGGGCGCGTGCTCATGTCCTATTATGCCTCGGCCTACGTAAGGATGGTAACGGGGATGAATATTCGTGATACTACCGCCGGCTTTGTGGGCTGGACACGAAAAGTATTGGAAACCATTGATCTTGACAAGGTTAAATTTGTGGGTTATGCTTTTCAAATTGAAATGAAGTTCACTGCCATCAAGTTGGGCTTTAAAGTAGTGGAGATTCCCATTATTTTCACCGAACGTACACTTGGCGAATCAAAAATGAATAAAAGTATCTTTCGCGAAGCTGTTTTTGGTGTTATTGATTTGAGAAAACGGGGTATAATGGGAAAAATAAAACCCAGAAAACTGAGATAAGAGATTTGTGGTGCCGCTTTTGAGCCGGGCAAAACACAAACTAAAAATTTGACAAATGAAATTTGATTGGAATAGCAATAAGTATACAACAATATCAGACCTGCAAGAAAAGGTTAGCAATGAATTAATTGAACAATTAAATTTTAATGAAAAATATCAAGTTCTTGATGCCGGATGTGGTATTGGTAATATAACATTTAAAGTAGCTGAAATTGTTAAAAAAGGTCACGTTTTGGGGATTGATAGTTCATCTTCCATGATAGACAGATGTAATGAAAATTTGAAAACAACAAATACTTCAAATGTTAAGTTTATTGCGAAAAGTATAACAAAGATAGATTTTACAAATGAGTTTAATGTAGTATTTTCTAATTCTGTTTTTCATTGGCTTAAAGAAACCGGGAAAGCATTGGGTTTGTTGTATGGAAGTTTAAAACCCGGCGGCAGTATCGGAATCCAATTTCCTTTATTAAATTCTCAACATCCGTTGGTAACAATTTGTGAAAAAGTAATAACAAAGTTAAAATTAGAAACGGAATTTCAGAATTGGGATTTCCCTTGGTATGTGCCGACTTTGAATAGTTTTAAATACCTAATGAGAAAATATGATTTTGAAAAATTTAACGTATATCAAAAAACAACAGAATATGATTTTCATGAGAGCATTAATGTTTATAATTTTTTTGATTCTGTCGGGTTGAATTTATATACTTCAAAACTATCAAAGGAGAAAGAAAAAATATTCAAGCCTGAAATATACAATGAAATAGAAAAACTCAAAGATTTGAATAAACTAAAAATTCATTTTGAAAGATTATATGCATTTGGTTATAATAAATTAACGAATTGATTAGTGACGTTAAAAAAGAGAGTTGTAAGTAAAAACTTTAACCTAACAATAGGTTTCGTGAAGCCCCTATATAGTTGTTCAATATCGTTTTTTGAGACTGTAAAATATTTTGTGTAACAGGTTAAAAAATCGAATGAAAGATTTTAATCTTTTTTTAAAAATAATACTAAGTTGAAAAAAAATAAATACTCAATTTCTTCGGGATACTTGAAAAATACGGATAGATTATTCCCATTATTTTTCCACATAAATGAGCATTACAAATGCAGTGAAAGGAAAGATCCCCGTAATCATTCAGGGGATGGAATAAGTTATCGAATTACAATCCCTAAAGTGTTTAATAACAGTCAATTATTTTTGTCTTATATGCAAGTTATTCTATTCCACCCCCTTAATAAAATATGGCTAACCAAATGGTTTCCTTAGAAGGATCTGTCCATTCAACCCGGTGCTTTATGTGAGCACCTATATTCAAGTAGTCACCTTCTTTTAATGTAATAGGGGAAATATCATTATAGAATAACATCATAGCGCTTCCTTTGAGAATGATTATCCATTCGTTTTCATCTTGATCGTACCAACAATAATTTGGAGGTGAAGAGTGGCCTTTTGAAACAATCCTTTCTATTCTTATTTTTTTATTATTGATAATATTTTCAATTATCTCTTCGGAAATTTTATCCGGTAGATTGGAAAATATATTTTTAATCTCCATCATTTTTTTTATGAATATTGTACAAGCTGATTGTAGTATGTATAAAATTTTTTAAAAGTTATAATTCGATAACTTATTTTATTTCACCCTTAACAAGATTAAAAGATAAAAGAATTAATTCCTATGCGGAAATTATTTCCATTTCTGTAGTTGAGCTTCCAAGCAAAATCAATCTCTAAGGGAAATAGAACTTGCCCTATTGCAAATCCGATTTCATAGAAAGGATGCTTAAAAGTTTTTAGCAAATATGGGGATATTGTCTTAGTTTTATTTCCAACATCTGAATATGCAATATTTAAAAAAATTTTAAACTGAAGTCCCCAATTTTTTATAATAGGGATTTTTAATAATTTAAAAAGTTCACCGTTAAAATTATGTTCCAAGTTTAACGTAACAATACGGTCACCCAACATTTCGTTCATTCTTAATGTTCGAAAAGTATAATTTTGTGCTGTCAAATCTATATTACCAGGCAGTGAATAAAGCATTTGATAAGGCAGCTTACCGGTCGTATACATTCCGAATAACCTAAAATTCAGTTGTGTGTTTTTAAAGGTATTTATTACTCCCCTACTTCTGAATTCATAAGTAGTAAATTCAACATTACTTTTTAAAATATTTCTATTTGCAGCAATAATATTTCCTCCGAATGTAACAAATGATCTTCCCTGTGAAACTCTTCTTCTAAAAAATCCATCCTCTATATAATCCCTGAAATCAAAGTTGAACCCTATATTTATTGAATTTACTTTAGTTTCATAAATAGGTGGATTCTTAATAAAACTTCTGTTTCTTGCGAAGAGTGAAAAATTAGTATTCTTAAAAGCATTCCTATCGGTATGAGTTGAATAGCCTGCCTTTAAACTAAGTATAGGAGTTACTTCTCCGGAGGCTTCAAAGTTAAAACCATGCGAATAGTAATAATCCCTAAAATCATCTTTTAT
>CAJXGP010000340.1 GCA_913053915.1 uncultured Ignavibacteriales bacterium
GGCTAACAATGAACTTTTGGAACATCAATATCAAAAGAAATCAGAAAGAGTAGATGATGATACTTTCTTTGTAATACTGGTAGTTTTAGCAGTTTTTATTTCACCTTTAGCAGTATATTTAAAAGAAGATTCTATTACTAACCATTTTTGGGTTGATTTAGTATTGTGGCTCTTAGGGTATAGTGTTTTTGGATATGTATTTTTAGGCTTATTTTGGTTGCTAGCAATTATATACGCTCTGTTAATAGTTTTTGACTCGATTTAATTTTTGCTCCTTTTTTAGTAAAGTAAGTTATTTGTTGTTAAAGGCAGACATTGTTCTGCCTAAACCGATAGTGCCAAAACTTTTTATTACTTCGGTTGCTTTAAGGATTCTTTCTGGTAAAAGGGCTAATTCTTCGGGGGCAAAATTGCCTAATACATGGTTAATTTGCTTTCCTTTTATAAACTCACTTCCTACACCAAATCGTAATCGAGCAAAATTAGCATTTCCTAAAATTTCAATAATATTTTTTAGTCCGTTATGCCCTCCATCACTACCTTTACCTTTTAATCGTAAGGTGCCAAAAGGCAGGGCAATGTCATCGGTAATAATTAATAAATTTTCTTTTTTAATTTATCTATCCATTTTTCATATCGTTTTTGTCTTTTATATTGAGAGGCTAATTTTTTCAATTCAGGGTAATCTTTTTTTAAATTCACTTTATGTTGGGATATACGTTTTTTAAGATAAATTATATGATAGCCGTAACTATTTTTGTAATTTAATCTTTTAGGATAACTAATTTCACCTTGTTTCAATTTCGAAACAATATTAAGCATCGATTTATCCAACTGATTCATATAAAAAGTCCCCAGATCGCCGCCGAAAGGAGCGGAAGCTTTATCTTCACTATATTTCTTCGCATAATATGCAAATGAGTGAAAACCTTTAACTATGCTGTCCCGGATTGCAGAAAGGAATTCGATTGTATGTATATCGGCTTGACCACCTGTTTTTATTTTTATTAAAATATTTCTTACATGGATTTTATCACCCCGTTTTTTAATCATTTTAATAATATTAAAACCTACAGGAGTTTCAACAACACCGGAAACCTGTCCCGGTTTCAAAGCAAAGGCATCGGCTTCGAATTCAGGATAGAAATCACCTTTAGATGCCCACCCCAGATCACCTCCTCTAGAAGCGCTACCCGGGTCTTCCGAATATTTTTTTGCCATTTCGGCAAAATTAGCGCCGTGTTTAATCGAATCGAGAATTGCTTCGGCTTTTTTTCTAAATTTTTTCTTTTCCACTGCCGATATCTGCGGCTTTCTGAAAATATGAGACAATTGAACTTTTTCCGGTATAATACCCAAACTATCTTTAAATGTATTATAAAAATTTACTACGTCCAGCCTTGTTGCTTCAACATTCCCAAAAGCTTTCTGTTGCAGTTTTTGTACCATTAATTGTTTACGGACTTCATCCCGAAGGGTTCTTTTAATTTTTTCGATACTCATACCGTAAATTTGTTCAACTTTCTCTTTCGAGCCGTATTGCTGAATAAAATAATTTATTTGACTTTTTATGCGGCTGTTTATTTCATTATCGGAGACTTGAATCGAATCTAATTTTGCTTGAGCATAAGCTAATTTTTGATCGATCATGGAATTTAAAACCTGCTTCTCCAGTCCAGGTGTATTCGGATTAATTCTTTTCTGAGCTGCAGCCAATTTTACTTGATAATCAAGTTCACTTTTTACTATTATTTCATTATTTACTATCGCAACAACTTTATCAACCGTTTTTTGTGCAAAAACATTGCAAGCAGTTAGTAACAAAACGATGAAAAATAATTTTAAATTCATATTAACCTTAATGTTTAACTTCTATATCGTATTTTGAGTAAAGATTATCGATATAATTTTTTAATAATATATTTTTTTTATCTGCAATAAAACGTTTTACCACTCTTTCCCTAATCAAGTTAAGTGACGGAATCGTGCCTTTATCGAATTCCTTTAACAATTGCACTATTGTAAAATCATTTCTTCGATAGTGCAATACAATACTTATATCGCCGGGGTTTAATTCTTTTATAACTTTATAAAGTTCAGGCGGCGATAATTCATAATCATACAATAGTTTCTTTGCGCTCGATTGAATTATTGAAGTATCACCCACAAAGACATCTAAAGCTTTTACCCAGTCATTTTCAAGAACAATATTACGAAATTGAACAGCATTATTCTCATTATTAAAATCAATTCTGTTAATCAGATATGATTTATAGGACAGCTCGAATTCGTTTTTATGTAAAGAATAATAATCCTCAATATCTCTGTTTACATAAGGGATTTTTTGTTTATCGAATACCTTTTGTACCAGCAGTGCGCCGGCAAGTTCCTTTTTTGAATTTTCGATTATTCGTTTATAACTTATCTCGTTTAAAATACCTTCCTTTTTCGCTTGTTGAAACAGAAGTTCGTGAATAACCCAGCTTCTGATAATTTCACTTTTATAATGTTTATGATTACCGGCTTGAATCATTCCTTCCAGTTGGTCACCGGTAAGATATACATTATTAACTTTAGCTACGAAGTTCTTTTGTTCTTTTTTATTGCTGCACCCGGATAAAAAGGATGCAGCAAATAAAAATAAAACTACGTTTTTAATTAGATTAAAATGCTTCTTCAAGTCGATTATAATAAATTATCGGATGGTATATTTCTTTCAGCCTTTCGATATAAGCGTTTTCGAGGCGTTTGCTCTCGGCATTTTGAAAAGCAGATGAAACCTCCGGTTTTGCTTCTTCAAAAGTTTTCAAATGTGAAGGATCTTTTTTAACGAGCTGAACAATCGAATAACCACCGCGTGTTTTAAATGGTTTTGAGAATTCTCCCGGTTTTTGAAGTCCATTTGCTTTTTCGGAAAGAATCGAAAAATTGATAGGTTTCAAACCGTAAGAACCTCTTCTTATTTTATAACCGATCCGTTCGGTATGTTTGGCAGCCAACTTGCTGAAATTGGCTCCGTTTTTCAAAGAATCGTATAATGCTTTTGCTGTTGAATTACTTATTTCGAAGATCTCATTAAAATCAACCCGATTGGGCCAAACATATTTATTTTTGGTTTTTAGATAATAGGCATAAAGTTTTGCGCTGTCGACTTTAATTTTATTCCAAACTTCATCCTGTTGCAATTTAAAAATGTAAATCATTCATTAAAGCGGCAAATTTAGGATCGGTTTTATCCAAATTCATCGCTTTCTCTTCAAGCAAATTATTATTGCTCATTTTATTGATTACATTCCTTAACAATGCAGGTGTTATTTTCTTATTAGCGTATCCCAATTTACTTTTAGCTTCATTTAATAATTCACCGGCATCCACAGTTTTACCGGCATAAGTAAACAAAGGCTTTTTATTCAACGGCTTGAGGGCGGAATTGTTTTCTCCGAATTTCAAAGTATCGGTAACAGCGACTAATTTATGGAACGTATTATTATTTAATTTATAATTATACTCTCCTTTTAATCTATCTATTAAGGAATCATACTCAATGCGGTATCTGGTTCTCTTCAATATTTTAATCAAATTTGCTTTTGCCTGTTGAAAAGAAGGATACGGTTTTTTTGCGGTTAATTTTATAATATGATATCCAAATCTGGTACGAATAATTCCGGTAATATCACCAACCTTTTTAAGATTAAAAGCAGCTTCATCAAAAGGTTTAACCATCATTCGTCTCTGAATAACCCCAACATCTCCTT
>CAJXGP010000341.1 GCA_913053915.1 uncultured Ignavibacteriales bacterium
TTCCTTCGTCCGGTTCTATTAAATTGATAATCGACTTTATAAGTACGGATTTACCAACACCGCTTTTTCCGATTACGGATAAAATTTCGCCGTCTAAAACGATTAAATCTACTCCTTTTAAAACGTCAAGTTTGCCGAATGATTTATATAGTTGATGAATTTCAATCATAAATAAAACATGGTTACTGATACCAGATAATTTAAAATAAATACCATTGTAGATGCCCATACTACCGCCATTGTAGTTGCTCTACCCACGCCTTTAGCACCGCGTTGAGAATTTAATCCGAAATAAGAACCTGAAATCACAATGATAATTCCAAAGATAAAAGCTTTTACAAGACTTATCATTACATCAGTAAAGTTGAAGGAATAACGTAGTCCTTTTACAAATGCATCCCATGAAAGGTCTATTGTCAGGTGACTGGAATAATAGCCAAAAAAAATGGAAATGAAATTAGAAAATACTAATAGAGTGGGAACTGCAAACATGGCTGCAATTAACGGCGGTGAAATTAAATATTCCACCGGATCGATTGCAAAACTTCGGAGTGCATCAATTTGTTCCGTTATTTTCATCGTGCCCAACTCAGAGGCAATACCTGCTGAAATTCTTCCTGATAAAATCAAACCAAGGGTAAGAGGTCCAAGGTCAATTAAGATTATTTTTAATATTAAGCCGCCCGCCATCCAGTGAGGCGTAAACCCTGTCATTTGGAAACCGACTTCAACACCGATTGCCAGTCCAATAAAAACGGAAGTAACAATCACTAACAATAATGACTTTCTACACATATATACAAATTGTTCAACAATTTGAGGAATATAATCTGGGGCTTTTTTTATCGACATGAAAGAGTTAAATGTCATTATTGTGAATGTTCCCATGTCGGTAAATACTACTATTGCAAAAGACCCTATGTACACAAAAAAATTTTTCATAATATTTTAAGCATGTTTAAAAACTATTTTTAATGCTTTTAAGATTTCAAAGATTCTCTTCAAATTAGGTCTTCCATAATGTTCTCTTTTAAACATTTCCTTTAAAATTCTTTTAGGTTGTTTATAAAAATTTACATACGCTTTCACAAGTATTTTTTCCAATTCTTCCGGCTCAAAATTATCCATTTTAAAAACGGAGTGCATCGCATCGTATTTGTCCCAATCTTTTGTTATAATTTTTGATTCTACATTTTGCCACAATTCCGTTCCGGGATAGGGCGTTAATATTGAGAACTGGGCTATACCGGGATTAATATATTTTGCAAAGTCTATCGTCCTTTTTACATCTTCTTTAGTTTCCGAAGGCTCACCCAAAAGGAATGCACCCCAAGTCTCAATGCCGTTTTGTTTTAACAACTCAACGGCTTTTATTGAATAATCTAATGAAACTTTACCCCCTTTTTTATAAGCTCTAAGAATTCGTTCATTCGGGCTTTCAATACCGATAAACATTTGACGCACACCGGCTTTAGCCATTACTTCGGCTGTTTCCGGACTTTTAACAAGATGATCTGATCTGCCCATAACCCAGCGGACAACAGGCAAATTTCTCTTTATTAAAGTTTCAAATAAATCAATTAGTCTTTCATTTTTAAAATTGATTATATCGTCAACAATTAAAATGCGATCGGCATCATACTTTGTTATTATTTCTTCAATCTCTTTTACGGTATTCTCTATCGAGCGGGCGCGGTAAAGTTTACCTGCCAACAGATGAACATCACAAAAATTGCAGCCATAGGGACAACCTCGCGTAGTAATTAAAGGATACTCGATAACTCCGGTTGATACAGATTTGCTTGCTTTCTTATATCTCCAATTTGCTTCTCTAATAGGGAAGCAAATATTATCAAGGTTTTGAATGAAAGGGCGACCGGGATTATTGACAATACTTCCCGTATCTTTGTCAATATAAGAAATGCCCAATACTTTACGCGGATTAAAATTTTTTCCGGATTTTATTCCAGCTAGTAATTCTACCGATGTAACTTCGCCTTCGGCACGAACGGCATAATCTACAAATCCGCTGCGCAAAGTCTCTTCAGGGCTACTTGTGGGATGAGGTCCGCCCATGATAACAATTTTACCTTCTTCTTTTGCTGCTCCGGCAACTCTAAGCCCGGATTTAAACTGAATGGTGTTACAAGAAATTCCAACTACATCGGCGCTTATAAAATCGGGCATTAAATCTGAATTTTCCAGCAATTCTATTTGGATATTATACCCGGCTTGCTGCAGCGCCGAACCGATATAAGAAACACCAAGCGGCTGAATTTTAACGCCGGAATATTCGAAAATAGCGCCTCTGTATGGAGAAACCAACAATACATTCATTGCAACTCCTTCAGGATTATTCGGTAAATGTTATTTTCTCATAATCATTTTAAATTTTAAAGCCGTATCCAATAATTGAGTACACCGATACCGAAATATTTTTATTGGTTAATGTCTTTTCCAAAGTACCAACTAAATAATACTCTATTTCAGTTTCTCTTTAGAATATTTGAATGCTTAATGAACAATTGTACCGGTTTTTCAGCACTAATCTCGGCGCAATAGATTCTCAAAACAGCCGCAAAAGGCTTTTCATTTAATGTAATCGCTCAAGTTATGTTAAAGTAAATTACCGATATCGTATGATCAATCTGCTGCGTCGGCTGCAATTTTTGCAAACAACTTATCAAGTTTATTCGTAAATGAAGAAGGTAAATCAAAAATTCCGTAAACATTGCTCGGCTTTCTGTATATAACTTCTACCTTACTCCCATTTTGTTCTATTATTATGCTAAGAGGAGTGCTTGCAAAAGCAGCCGGGTCATTAGCTATCAAAATTTTTCCATATTTAGGTTGGAATATTTGATAAAGATTAAACGGTTCGATATTAGTTCCAACCATTTTCATCATTGCCTGTATATTATATTCTTTAAGTAAAATAAGATGATTTGCGACAATAGCCGACTGCAGTTTATTTACCGTAGTAAAAAAATCGGTCTTTGAAGTTAATGTAACAATTGCTTCACCTTTGTTAGCTGATGACTTTTGACTAGATGAATTTTTGCCACAAGACTCAAGCAAGAAAACAGACGCAATAAAAAATATTAATACAAAAATTGGTTTTTTCATGATGCTATCCTTTTTATTATGTTTTAGGAAATACTATTTAACCGTTTTAATTATGTTGTTCATTAATTTATCCAGTTCTTCCGCAACCTTTTTAGTCCCTTTGTATGGTTTAAAGAGTGTAGAGGGTTTAAAATATCTTATTATAGTTTTATTGTTTCTCTCCATAATAATAATTTTTAATGGAACAACTATTCCGGCCATAGGGTTGCTTTCGTAAACTTCGCGCATATACTTTGGATGAAAAAATATAATTTGATGCATTGGCGGAATTTTTTTACCGGCCATTTTTATCATTGCCTGTCCATTTATATCATCCATAATAATCAAATTATTCTTGCTGATTGCTTCTTCTATCTTCCCCAATGCATCATTGAAATTTAATTTTGAAACAACGAGCACCGACCCATCTTTCAGCTTCATCATTTTTCCCTGAGCAAAAACAATACTTGCGTAAAAAAATACGAGTAATAAAACTGGAATTATTACTCTTATGTTTCTCATTTTCATTTTATAACTCCTTATTTATAATTATATAAATTAAGCTTAGTGCTATAAATTTTTTAATTCTAGTGTCAAGTCATATTTGTAATGTTGTATAACTTTTGAACTCACCCCAAGCCCCTCT
>CAJXGP010000342.1 GCA_913053915.1 uncultured Ignavibacteriales bacterium
AATTATAATAGAACTTCTGCGAAATAAGACATTTGAACAATTTGTCATTTCGACCGAAGGGAGAAATCTCCTAATATGTACAATTATCAGAAGATTTCTCACCCAAAAAACGGGTTCGAAATGACGGAATGGTTATTTTGCAGAAGCTTTAATTTATTTTTCATATTTTTTTACTTCAGTAAGTATATATTTTGCAACTGCATGAGCTTGTACAGAACTTAATCCCGGATTAGGCATTGGGGGATATCCCGGATTATCTTGTATTGGGTTCATTATATATGAAACAAGTTTTTCTACATTACCCTTATACTTTGGAAGCGTTTTTGCATAAGGAGGACCAACTACTTTGTGATCAAAACTATGACAAGCAGAACAAATCTTTTGGTAAATTTCTTTTCCGCTGATTTCGGACACTTCAGTTTTTTCAGTTAATTTTTGCATTATCTTTTCATACTGTATCGATAACTTTGCTGTTTGTATTTTTGTGGAATTAATCATCGCCAGTTGATCTTTAACAACAACAGACATTATGGTTAAAAGTATGATAAAAAATATTGTTGAACTGTATTTTGTAGTTTTTCTTGTAGACATAGCATATAAAAATTGGTAACCTAAAAATACAAGAATAACGGCAAGAACAGCATAGAAAAAAACTGCTTGGGATAATGCATTATCCGGTAAATCAAATAAATCTATCGTCAGAAATAAGGGCATCACCAAGGAACCGGTAAAGGCTAATCTGATACCTACCTTCCGAACAAATGAAGCATAATCTTCGGAAATATCCTTAATACCGCCACCCCAATAGAAGAACTTGAATAATAGGAATGAACCGGTGAAAGCAGCAGATAGAGACAAAAAAACAATCAATTTAGATATAACCGTCAATGAAAATAATATTTCCCATACATTTTTATTTGCCCATTCTTTTAAATAAGTGGCAATTTCAACTCCGCCGATAAAAATCCAAATAGCTATAAATAATATAACCAATCCATAGCCGCCTGTCTGCAAACTCAGATTTTTGCTACTTTTTTTAAGCTTATTAAAATCATGATTTATTTTTTCATCTTTAGACGGATTGTCTTTTAATGCATCAAAATTTTTTGTGGAAGTCAGAGAATAACGATATGTGTAAATTAAAATCAATCCTATAAAAATCAGCAGCAATGCTACAATCAAATAGTTTTCGATTGAAGTATTTACAGAATGAAATAATTGAACGTAAATAAGAATAGAGATTACTAAAGTTAAGAGCCCAAGGATTAAACCCATACTTTTATTTATTGTAGAAATGTCAATTATATCCTTAGCAAAGTTTAAGTAGTTTTCATTATTTTCATGCATGCCTTTTTTTCTATAAAATACCGAAAGAGCCGTACCGCCAAAAATCAAACTAATAAATGGTATAAAAAGGAAAAACATCAGCATTAATATATAGTGTAACCATTCAATATGCCCCGGTGACAGAGGTATTACCAGTTTGTTAAGAAAATCCATTTAAACACTCACTTTTTACAATTTAATTTAAATAATCAGTTTTTCATTAATTTTTAGCTAAATAACTTATTTAGATAATTGAATAAATCACTCCACTGCACATCGGATAAATCGTGTACTTTCTCGTTAAAACCATCTTCATTTAATTCATGTACAATTAAATCTATAAATACTTTTTGATTATTGTGCCACTCATTGGTATTAATTAAAGTTGTTAATGCTCTTATTTTATCCTTAGTTACACTATTAAAAATCCTAGCTCCCTCGGAAACAACCGCATCATTTTGAATTGATTTTAAAATGCTTAATATTTTATGATATTTCGATTGAGCTCCTCTTTCGATAAGTATCATAGCATCCCTAATTGGAATTTGTCCCGGATTTTTCTCTATTTCATTAAGCTTATAAGTTTGTATCAAATTATTTAACTCTTCTTTTGTATCCTTCGGTGGATTAGGGACAAAAGCTGAGCGGATATATTGCGCTAAAGCAAATTTTTGTTTAGGTGAGAACTGATCATATTCCATCATTGAGCTTCCCTGAATTCCATCTGATAATGTCTTATATATTTCCACCAATTTGGGACCGTTTATCCAACCTTTTTTAGTCGTAAAATTTCGTGGTGAAGGTTTTAAAGCTGCTGCTGCAACCCCATCACCTTTACCATTTGTTCCATGGCAAGTTATACAATAATTATTAAATAATTTTTTTCCTCTCTGTATTAATAAATTACTCGGTTGGCTTAATACAAAAACATTTGCCTTTTGAGTAGTTTTCGGCATTTGAAGCTTTATTTCCGAAGGTTCAACCTTCATAGTATCTTGGATTGCCGGAGGAATAGTATTTCTTGCAATTTGATCCATTTTACTTAGATAAAATAATCCTATTCCGAGCCAAATTAATAGAATATAAATATAAGCCAATGAAAATATTTTGGCTTTGTTTACAGGGACTTTTGATAATGCTCCGTTTTTTTCTTTTTCAATATTACTCATAGGAACCCTTTTTGTTACCCTAATTATTTAAGTTGAAAATCTAGCCCTCTTTGTAATTTAGGGTCGTTTATCGGAATTAAATTATGTTTCTGTACCATCTTATAAAACATAAATAAAATCAAACCGATAACTGCTAATAAAAATGATATATCCATCCAGCTAAATGAATATTGTAAACCATTATTTTTCATGCTAGGCATAACCATCCAATAAATATCAATAAAATGCATTGCCATTATCCATATAGCGATAAACTTTAATCGCTTCAAATCTGTTTTCGCTTTATATGAAAGTAATGCGAAAAACGGTATAAGAAAATGACCGAAAATAATGATAACGGAAATGATCTTCCAACCGCCATTCCATCTCTGCATAAACCAAAAAGTTTCTTCAGGTAAATTACCGTACCACTGAAGCAGGTATTGTGCAAATGCTATATATGCCCAGAAACTTATAAATGCAAAAAGTAATGTACTAAGGCTGTAAAAATGATCATCTTTAATTTTAGCAGGTAAAAATCCGTGCTCTTTTAGTAAAATTGCAGCGTATAGGGTTACAGCTAACGCTACGCACATTATTCCGGCAAAAACATATACACCGAATATTGTTGAAAACCATCTGGATTCTAAACTCATTATCCAGTCTATAGATTGAATTGTAATAGTGACGGCAAAGACCGGAATAAATATGACCGACAGTGTTATATTCCTTTTCGTAAGAAGCTGATCACCTGATATATCTTGTTTACGGGAATTCTTAATCATAAAAATGTAGAAAAATAACCATATAAATAGTATCACCCATACACGGACATCGAAGAACGGTGAATTTAAGTAGGCTGATTTCAGTTGTAAAATTTTATCTTTTGCAACTATACTGCTGTGTGTCCAGTTAAATAAATTGTGAAGATTAAAAAACAGCGGGATAACTAAAATAATAAGTAATGGTATTGTCGATGCAAAAAATTCGCTTATTCGCCTAAAGGGTGTACTCCATGTTGCTCCGGAAGCATATTCTATGGCTACTAATAATAATGAGCCGACAGAAACACTTAATAGAAATAAAAAGGCAACTAAATAACTATAGGAACCTCTAACAGGATCCATTATAAAACCAATTAGACTGGCGACTGCACCAATTACAAAAAGTATAATTCCTAATTTTTCAACACTTTTTGGTAGTTCTTTCTTTATATAACCGGATTCAATTTTGGGCATTTTTACCAGACTCCTTATTAATCTTTTTAAT
>CAJXGP010000343.1 GCA_913053915.1 uncultured Ignavibacteriales bacterium
ACCCGGAATTTTCAATGAGGTTCAGATATTCGCAAAAAAAAAGTATGAATCAATATAGTGCAGGAATCGAAAGGAATTATAACAGAGAACGAAGCATTCGAATCACTTTTCGACTGATACCTGAAATTAGTAATCGAACCGATATAATTAACAGAATAGATAATGTTTCCGCTAGTACAGCATCGAATCGTGTACGGGAGATTACCAGTAACAAGATAATTTCTGATTTTTCTTACAGACCTGAAAGAGATATCGAGGTAGGATTTAAATTTCAAGTTGGAAGAAGTATTGATGATGATCCGGCAATTCCTACAATCATTAATATGAATTCCCAATCAATAAGATTTACACTTTCGTTAGCCGGACGAGGTAGATTACGAGCCGAATTTGAACGAAATGAACTAACTGAAAATACAAATAAAAATTTTTTACCTTTTGAATTAACCCAGGGTAATGTCATTGGAAAAAATTACTTTTGGAGTATTAATTTTAATTACAAATTGTCTGATAATCTTCAATCTACTCTTAGTTATGTCGGACGACTTCAGGGTGGTGAGAGGGTTGTTCACACAGCTCGCGCAGAAGTAAGAGCTTATTTTTAAATTTTATGCGGTTTATAAAAATGGAAATAATTTTAAATCTTATTGAGGCTCATGTATTCCGGGAAACAAAATAATAAACAAATTCACCACAAAAATTATGCATTCTTTAGGCTTTTAATTATTTTAGTTTTGTTAATCTTTCTAAAAAATTAAGGAGTTAATATTGGGTTTATTAGTTGTCGGTTCTTTAGGTTTGGATACCGTTACAACGCCTTTCGATAAAGTGGAGGGAGCATTAGGCGGTTCTGCTGTTTATATTTCTTTAGCAGCAAGCTATTTTACCGCTCCCATACATTTAGTGGGTGTTGTAGGCGAAGATTTTCCCTCAAAATACATAAATTTGCTAGAAGAACATTCTATTCTTCTTGAAGGACTGCAGATCGAAAAAGGGAAAACATTCCGTTGGTCAGGTAAATATCATTATGACCTTAACGTAAGGGATACTTTATTTACGGAATTAAATGTTTTTGAAAAATTTAATCCCATAATTCCCGATAAACTTAAAAAATCAAAATTTGTTTGTCTTGGTAATATTGATCCTACTTTACAGTTACGTGTGTTGGATCAATTGAATAATCCGAGATTCATCGTTTGTGATACTATGAATTATTGGATTGAAGGAAAAAAAGATACTTTATTAGAGCTCTTGCCAAGAGTCAATGTGCTGATAATTAATGATTCGGAAGCCCGGTTACTTGCAAAAGAACCTAGTCTAATTAGAGCATCTAAAAATATTATGAATTTAGGACCGGAAATATTAATTATTAAAAAAGGTGAACACGGAGCGCTGTTATTTATGGATGATATTATTTTCTCTGCACCTGCTTATCCAATGGAGATGATTTATGATCCCACCGGTGCCGGCGATACTTTTGCAGGGGGGTTTATCGGTTATTTACATAAAACTCAAGACCTAGGTCCTGAAAATATGAAGCGTGCAGTTATTTACGGCAGTGCAATGGCTTCTTTTTGCGTGGAAGAATTTAGCATAAAAGGTTTGGAAGAACTAGAATATTTGAGAGTACAAGACAGGTATAGAGAATTTTTAAATCTTTCCAGGTTCGATGAAGCATAATAAATATTTTTCAATAGGATTTGAGAATGATAAATTTATTTTTCTCGATCAAACGAAGCTTCCGTTTAAAGAAGAGTATATCAAGACTGACAGCGTGGAACGGATTGCTCTTGCGATAGAACGACTGGAAGTGCGCGGAGCTCCGGCTATTGGGATAACTGCGGCTTATGCTCTTGCGTTGTCGTTAAAGAACGTTCCAAAAAAATTATTGGTTGATAATTTTACTAAGGCTTACGAAAGATTATCATCTACCAGACCAACAGCCGTTAATCTTTTTTCTGCTCTGGATTATATCAGGCGGATTTTCCAAGATAATATAAATTCTAACGAACTTTATGAATTACTGATTCAGCAAGCGAAACTTTTACAGCAAGAAGATATTGAAAAATGTGATCGAATTGGCATAAACGGCTTAAAAATATTTCAGAAAAAATCTATCGTATTAACACATTGCAATACGGGTAAGCTTGCAACAGCCGGCGACGGTACTGCTTTTAGTGTTATTAAAAAAGGTTTCGAAAAAGGATTAGTAAATTATGTCTATGCTGATGAAACTAGACCTTTGCTGCAAGGTTCGAGATTAACCGCTTTTGAATTAGATAAATGTAATATTCCGTTTGCTATTTTGTCCGATTCGATGGCTGCATTTTTAATGCAACAAAATAAAGTTGATCTGGTAATTACCGGAGCAGACAGAATTGCCCTTAACGGCGATACTGCTAATAAAATCGGTACGTATAATTTAGCCGTACTTTGTAATTATCACAATATTCCTTTTTATATTGCCGCGCCTACTACTACGATTGATGAAAAGTTACCTACAGGAAACGATATTAAGATTGAATTCAGAGATAAAAAAGAATTAACGATAATAAACGGGAACCCAATTACTCTAGATCGGTATGATTCCGTTACCCCTGCTTTTGATGTTACACCTTCTTATCTTATTAAGGGAATAATTACGGAAGAGAATTTATATTTTTTCCCTTATAATTTTATTCGTTGAATGTCGTTTTTACTTTAAAACCTTGTGGATTTTATCTCAATGACGTAATAATAATCATCTCGATAAATCATACTGAAATTCATGAACTTGACTGTAATAATTATGCGATAAAAAAATTATGAGTAATATAATTAAAACAGAAGCCGTCGTGTTGAATAAAATAAATTATGGAGATTCCAGTAATATTGTAACATTGTTTACTAAAGATTTCGGAAAAATATCCGCTATCATTAAAGGTGGAAGAAATCCGAAATCTAAAATTGGGCTGGTTGCAGACCCATTGAACCATCTGCAAATTGTAATGTACAAGAAAGATTCGAGAGAAATTCAAATAATTTCGAGTATAGACCTAATTACATATTTTGCCAAAATCAGAGAGGACTTCGAAAAACTGAAATATGCTTTTGCTGTTATAGAATTAGTAAAAAAATTAACTGTTGAAAATGAAAAAAACTTAAAATTATTTAAAGGTTTAATAAGAATATTAACATTATTTAATGTATCGCAAGAAAAAGAAATAATAATTTTCGGAAGATTTTTTATATTTTTGTTATCCGAACGTGGATATGAAATGCAGTTGAATAAATGTAGTATATGCGGGACAACCGATTTATCTCGATCTTTGTTGTCATATAATTTTGAAAGAGGTATTTTATGCGGTAACTGTAGAAAGAATCATATAGAATCTTTTCCGCTCAGTGCGGAACTTTTTGAGTACATGTTTTGTCTAAAGAACAATCAAAGTATTGAAAATAAAATTAATTATGAAACTATGGAAAGAGCAATATTATTTTTAGAAAAGTATTTGAATTATCATGTCCCGGATTTTAAAGGGATTCAATCATTCCAAATATTTAAGTGAAAAATTAATAGGTCTATTGTCACTGATGCTTAAGAGCACAGTTTAATTTAAGAAAAAAATACAATCGGAGGAAGAATAATGAAATCTAAAGGATTATTAGGAGCAGTAGTTTTAGTAGTAGTAGGAATAATTTTTGGCGCTATCCTTGTATCGGGATTCGGATTGGTGCGACCAAGTTACGCGGATATACAAT
>CAJXGP010000344.1 GCA_913053915.1 uncultured Ignavibacteriales bacterium
AATTGTAATCCGATAACTTATTTTATTCCACCCCCTTAACAAAATATTAACTGCCGAAATTATTCCAATTTTATACTCAAATTAGTTAACTTTGTAGTCAAAATTATAAATTATTTTGTGTTATTATGATCAATAATCATGTTCGTGTAAGATTTGCCCCGAGTCCAACCGGATTTCTGCATGTTGGAGGCTTGAGGACAGCGTTGTTTAATTTCTTATTTGCAAAAAGTAAGAATGGTAAATTTATTTTAAGGATTGAGGATACCGATAGGAATAGATTCGTTGAAGGCACTGTTGATAATCTTATATCTACACTGGAATGGCTCGGCTTGGAATATGACGAAGGTGCGATGAAAAAAGGTAAGTTCAGTCCATACGTTCAGTCTAAAAGATTAGATATTTATCAACACTATGCGGAAGATTTAATTAAACATAAAAAAGCCTACCGTTGTTTTTGTACTAGCGAGCGTATCCAAAAATTAAGAGAAGAAAAACAAAAGAATAAACTTCAAATAAAATATGATAAACATTGCCTTAAACTTTCTGCGGAGGAAATTAAAGATAAATTGACAAGTGGACAACCGTATGTTGTTCGATTGAATGTTGAACCTGATCAAATAATTCAAGTTGATGATGTAATCAGAGGACACATTGAATTCGACAGCAATACGATTGACGATCAGATATTGCTGAAGAGCGACGGTTTCCCCACTTATCATCTTGCAAATGTAGTTGATGATCATCTAATGAAAATTACACATGTCGTACGAGGTGAAGAATGGCTGCCATCTACACCAAAACATGTGTTACTTTACGATTATTTTAATTGGGAAAAACCTGCCTTTGTTCATCTACCCTTATTGCTTAATCCCGATAAGTCAAAACTCAGCAAAAGACAAGGAGATGTTGCCGTTGAGGATTATCGTAAAAAAGGATATTTGAAAGAAGCCTTAATTAACTTTGTCGCTTTGTTAGGTTGGAATGCAGGCGATGATAAAGAGTTTTATTCTTTAGAAGAATTAATCCAAAACTTTTCATTGGAGAGAGTAAATAAGTCCGGTGCGGTTTTCAATATTGAAAAGTTAAATTGGCTTAATGGCGAACATCTACGGCATAAATCGAATGATGAAATTTTACTCTTATTGAGAGATGAATTAAGCAGGTCCAAATATGCTGAAAATTCATATAGCGATGATTATTTACTCAAGGTTATAAAATCTATGAAAGAAAGAGTTCTTTTTGTTCATGAATTCATTACAAAAAGTTTTTATTTCTTCGAAGAACCGACCGAATATGATGAAAAAATTATTAACAAAAGATGGGAATCCGATACAACGGAACATTTAAAATTACTAGTGGAAAAATATTTAGCCTTAGATAACCCGGCAAAAGAAGATTACGAAACGGTACTGCAAATAACTGTGAAAGAATTAAATATCGGAGCAGGTAAATTGATTCACCCATTAAGATTAGCTTTATCAGGAATCGGTGTTGGTCCTGGGATTTATGATCTTTTGTATATTTTGGGGAAAGAGGAAGTAATCAAAAGAATAAATAATGCCCTTGAAATAATCAAGACTAATTAAAAATATTAACAAAATTCAAATAAATTCAAAATAAAATTAAATAAAGACGAAAATAATAGAACCGGTAATGAAAACATGAATAACAAATCGACTTCATCATCAACTAATTTCATTAAAGAAATTATTAACGAACATCTCGGGACAAATAAATATGGAAGTAAAATTCATACTAGATTTCCCCCGGAACCAAATGGATATTTACATATCGGACACGCAAAATCAATTTGTCTAAACTTTGGTTTGGCAAATGAATATAACGGATTATGTAATTTAAGATTCGATGATACCAACCCGACCAAAGAAGATACCGAATACGTGGCTTCTATAAAGGAGGATATTAAATGGTTAGGTTTTGACTGGGGAACTAGAGAATATTATGCATCAGATTATTTTGACCGGTTATACGAATACGCTATTAAATTGATCAAAAAAGAGAAAGCTTATGTTGATTCTATGAGCTTGGAAGAGATAAAGGAATTTAGAGGTACACCGACAAAACCGGGAAAACCGAGCCTTTATAGAAATAGAAGCGTTGAAGAAAATCTTGATCTATTTAAAAGAATGAAAGTTGGTGAATTTAAAGACGGTGAGCACGTGTTAAGAGCTAAAATTGATATGTCATCACCCAATATGAATTTAAGAGATCCAATTATGTACAGAATAAGACATACAACTCACCATCGTACCGGTAATAAATGGCGTATTTATCCTATGTATGATTGGGCACACGGGCAGTCTGATTCGATTGAAAGAATAACTCATTCAATTTGTACGCTTGAATTTGAAAATCACCGTCCACTTTATGATTGGTTTCTAAACGAATTGGAAATTTTTCATCCGCAACAAATTGAATTTGCCAGATTAAATTTAAGTTATACCATAATGAGTAAAAGGAAATTACTTCAGTTGGTGGAGGAAAAGTTCGTTAACGGTTGGGATGATCCCCGTATGCCTACGATATCAGCGTTCAGAAGACGAGGTTATACACCGGAATCGATTCGAAATTTTGCTGAAAAAATAGGTGTAGCCAAAAGAGATAATCTGATTGATGTAGCGCAGCTCGAATATAGCATCAGGGATGACTTAAACAAACAAGCCCAAAGAGTAATGGCTGTATTAAAACCCCTGAAAGTAATCATTGATAATTATCCGGATGATAAAATTGAATTTCTTGATGCGATAAATAATCCTGAAAATTTGAACAGGGGAACTCGTCAAGTTCCTTTTTCAAAAGTAATTTATATCGAAAAAAATGATTTTATGGAAAATCCACCGAAAAAGTATTTTAGAATGTTCCCAGGTAATGAAGTAAGATTACGATATGCATATATAGTAAAATGCGAAGGCTTTGTGAAAGATGAAATTTCAGGCAAAATTAAAGAAGTACATTGTACGTACTATCCTGATACCAAAAGCGGAGCCGATAAAAGTGGGAAAAAAATAAAAGGAACTATTCATTGGACCTCGGCTGAGCATGCTATTAACGCCGAAGTTAGATTATATGATCGATTGTTTACCGTCCCTGTACCTGATAGCGGAAAAGATACCGACTTTAAATCATATATAAATCCAAATTCATTACAAATACTTACCGATTGCAAACTTGAACCAAGCCTTGTTAATGCTGAACCGGGTAATAGGTATCAATTCGAACGGCTTGGATATTTTTGTGTGGATACCGAAGATTCATCTGCCGGTCATTTGGTGTTTAATAGAACAGTGACGCTGAGAGATACTTGGGCAAAAATTGATAGAGCACAGAAAAATAAATGATGATCATCTAAGATTAGAATAAAAAATATTTTCCAGGCTATTCCAACCGGCAAACTGTTGCATTGATAAATAAAGTTTAGTAGTTTCACATTTCGTTTAATGAAAATTATATAATTACACTTTATTGTTCTTAACAATGCTTTTAAATGCCGAAGTGGCGGAATTGGTAGACGCGCTGGACTCAAAATCCAGTATGGCTTACACCATGTGCCGGTTCGAGTCCGGCCTTCGGTACTATTTTATCTTAAGTTTTACACTCAAGCCGAATTTATAAAAAGATTAAAAACTCATCTGCAAAGAGCTTTTTCATTAAAGGAAAAAACTAAATTCTCTCCCCCTGTGAACATTTAATTAAGCTCGAAATTAATCTCCAT
>CAJXGP010000345.1 GCA_913053915.1 uncultured Ignavibacteriales bacterium
AACGTTATCCCTCATTGATTTTAACAGTTTGCCAACCTGAGAAGGGGTTATTTCGAGGTCGCCGTCTAAAAACACGACTATATTGCCGGTTGAGTTCATGAAACCGTTCTGCAGGGCACTGCCCTTACCCTGATTAGTTCCGTTTTCAACTAACCTAATCTCTTCCGGATATTCAAGACTTGCTTTAATAATCTCTTCCTTAGTATACTCTAATATATAGGAAGTTAGTGCAATAAATTTCGTTTTATTATACTCTTTATATTTCTCTTTTATGATTTTTAATAATTTCATACCGTCTAAATTATCTTTTAGATTTATATCCATTAATACTAGAGTATAGTATTTTCTTCCGCATAATTCTATGGCCTTTTGTGGTGTTGAAGCGAAATCCACCTTGTATCTTTTTTGAAGGAGTTTTGTAATTACCAGTGCACTTATAAAATCGTCTTCAACTAAAAGTATCCCCTTATTTTTATTGACTGTTACCGATTGCAATTTTTCAATAATTAGCGTTTCCTTTTCCCCGGTGGTACTTTTTAAAGCATCTTCAAAAGGTATTTTCACAATGAATGAAGACCCTTTACCCACTTCACTTTTAAGTTCTACGTTTCCTTTTAAGAGACCGGTAAATTTATTAACGATTGTCAAACCCAAACCAACTCCTTCATAATTTCTCGACAAGCCCTCACTTTCCTGCCGGAATTCTTCCCATATAATCTTTTGTCTTTTTTTGTCAATACCTTTGCCGCTGTCCTTTACCACAAAATATAAAAACTCAGATTTATCTTCTTTAGTCTTTTTTACATCAATTTCAACGGACCCTTGATCGGTGTATTTCATAGCGTTATCAATTAGATGATTTAATATCATGCTCAATAATCTATTGTCACTTATTATGGTCAATGGTTCTTCTAATAAATTTAATCTATAATCCAATTGTTTTAATTTAGCTTCGGTTTTAAAATTTTCGTATTCGCTTCTAACCAATTTATTAACGTCAACCACTTTATTTTGTATTTTTAATTTTTCACCTACGGTTTCTGAAAAATCCAATATCGTATTTAAGGTTCTTTTCAAACGCAAAGAACTGAAGTAAATCAGATCGGAATAATCCTTAAATTCTTCGTTCTCAATTTCCCCTCTTAGTATTTCAGAAAAACCTATTATGCCTACAAGAGGAGTCCTCAATTCGTGACTCATGTTTGCAAAGAAATTTTCCTTCACTCTAGCTGATTCTTCGGCTTTTTCTTTTGCATTTATGAGTTCCTGCGTTATTTTCTTTTCTTCAGTGATATCCAATTGTTTTGCGATGAAGCCGGTTTGTTCGTTTTCATAATTGAAAATCGGGTTCACCAATGATCTTATGTAAACAATTTTTCCGTTTTTAGTTTTATTAATAAGCTCATAATTAACCGATTTGTTATTAAAAACATTCGTTATATATTTCTTGTATAAATCCTCATCAACCAGTCCGGTAAATAAAAATTCACCGGGTGTTTTTCCCATAACTTCATCGGATGTATAGCCATATAGCTTCGTAAATGCATTGTTTACATAAGTGATTTTCCCTGTTATATCTGTCATAAAGATGGCTTCAAATGAATTTTCTACCGCATTTTTAAATATTAACAGATTGTTATAAAGTAATTGTTTCTCAGTTACATCTTTTACAGCACCGTGTATATGTGTAATGCGTCCTTCTTTTTTATCAAAGTAAGGATAACGGTGATCTTCTACCCAAACAATTTTTCCGTCTTTTCTTTTAATTCTAAATATTTTGTCTTTAGGTATGTTTTTAAGTACTTCTTTGGTATAGGATATTAGTATTTTCTTTTCTTCCGGCAGGACAAGCTCGTATAAAACATTTTTCCTTTTATTTATAAATTCATCTGCGCTATAACCTGTTATTTGCTCACATGCTTCGGTTATCCACTCAACGGAGAAATCATTATCATCTATTTTTAACGAGTAGGCAAAATCGGACATAATCTCTGAAAGTAAGCGATACCTTTTTTCTGAAATTTTTAATTTGTGGTTATATTCATCTTTTGTACGTTTTAATTTTTCTTCTTCCAGTATTTTGATTTTTAATCGTTTACTCTTATTATAAAATACTATGACGGCAACAATACTTAAAACAAAGAGAAAAAACAAAAGAGTTAAATATTGCATTAACTCTTCATCCAAATTTGCCAAAGCTTCATTATGCCCTCGTATGAATAAAATCCAGTTTTTATTTAGAAAAGAAATAGTTGAATAAGTTAAGATTTTGGAATTATTGCCTTTTGATGTCAAAGTTAAAAAACCACTCTTCTTTTGTAAAATCTTTTTAAAAGGAAAAGTATAACCTTTATGAGGTAATTTTTGAGTGGTTTGAAGTTCATTTAATATTGGATGCTTTGTTGAAAGAATTAATGAGCCGTTTGCAGCATAGATTGAGTAATCAATATTTTCTCTCACCAGAGGCATTCCGCTGATTTCATTTTCCAACATCTTTGTTAGATTTAGGATAAGTGCAATGTAGCCGTTATAGTTTTTCTTATATATTATTTTATCTAGTATTAATAAAAATTCAGTACCCTTTTCTTTTTCCTTAAATTCTTTAACAATAAATCCGTTGACAAAATCTTTATCTCCGATGTTTTTAAATACCGCAGTATGTCTCTTTTTATGCAAAATGACGTTAATTGTGGATTTATTACAATATTCAAATTCATTTTTTTTGTTCAAAATACAAATATTTAAACTTTTACTTCCAAAAAAAGCGAGGTCTCTATTTATTTCTTTCTTTACCTTATTGGATAAAACGCTATAATTTTCTAAATATTCGGAAAGAGTGTCGGCTAGTTTTATTTGATGATTGATACTGTTGGAAAGTTCAAATCCGGTATTTTCTGTAATTGCCAGAGAGTATTTTTTGTAAAAATTGTAATGCTTCTTATAACGGTTAGATATATTTATTACGGCATAGTAGGTAAGCGACAAAAGTAAAAATATACTTAGTATAATAAAAATGATTTTTCTTTTCATATATCCCCGGATCTTTTTATCCTAATATTTTGTGAAATTACCTGTTGTTCAATTTAAATACAAATGTTTCATCTTAAGGAGAAAAAAGGTATATTATCAAAAATTATTATTATTACAATAAAAATTTAACCTTTAGGTTAATAATAAGCAAGGAAAATTAAACATTAAAAGGAAACAATGATATGTTCTTCTCTTATAAATTAAGGAAATGGATTTTATCAAATTACAATTCATTAAACGAATTTGCCAAAGATTTGGAAACTTCACCACAGCATCTAAGCAGGCTTTTAAATGGAAAGAGAAAACCGGGTTATCGCATTCTAAAAAAGTTATACAATCTGGGTTGTAGTATAGATTGGCTTTTAGATGACAATATAGAAGATTTGGATTCGAATGACGGTGGTCGGAACAACTTAAAAAAGGTGATAAAAACTCTATGTATTTTATTATTTGCAAATGAACTCCTATCTATAATTACGATCCCAAATTTTTTACCGGCGTGATTTCGAATATAAGATCATTCGGCTGCATATAGTTACTCAAAACGTTATGTTGTGAAAGAGATTCCTCAGTCGATATTGCTTTTCCCGAAATGACAATGTTATATTTATTTGCACAGAAAAAGAAACGTTCTACTATAAAGTCAAATATGTTCTGTCGTATTGGCTTTGTTGACACAAGAAAAAC
>CAJXGP010000346.1 GCA_913053915.1 uncultured Ignavibacteriales bacterium
CGTTGGGATAAACCGGTACAGGCAGAAAACAGATGCCGTACGGTGTTTGAAATTTTTTACGGCTCTCACGGTCGTACCGTTACAGTATAAATAACAAAACGACTTCGTGCAGACGGCTTTGTAAAACGGGTGAAAATCCAAATATTTAAATAAGTAGTTTAAATTTGTTTAATTATTGCAATTTATATAAATTTAATCAACAGATTGATTGTATTTATATAAATTTATTCAACTTAATGAACGTATCTACATTATTATGATTAGCAGAATACTTTTTAATAGAATTTTATCATCACTGCAGCCGGGAAAAGTTGTTGTTTTATTGGGCGCAAGGCGCGTTGGAAAAACTTTTCTGATAAAAAAAATAATGAATGAATTAACAGAACCTTATCTGTTTTTAAACGGGGAAGAAATCTCAACCCTTGATCTCCTTGAGAGGAAAACAGTCAGAAATTATGAGAATCTGTTAGGAAACAAGAGATTACTTATTATTGATGAAGCGCAGAAAGTTCCGGATATAGGGAACATATTAAAACTAATGGTAGACGGAATTGATGGGTTAAAAATACTTGCAACCGGCTCTTCTGCATTTGATTTGGGAAATACTTCCGGTGAACCGCTAACCGGCAGAAAAATAACATTGAAACTCTATCCTTTATCTGAAAAAGAATTATACGATATTGAACCCATAACTGCAAAAAAAGATAATTTGCACACTAGATTGATCTATGGCAACTACCCTGAATTATATTTAATGAACTCGCTCGAAGATAAATCATCTTATCTTAAAGATTTAATTAATTCATATTTATTGAAGGACATTCTGACTTTCGAAAATATTAAAAATTCATCTAAAATTATTAACCTGCTGCGCTTAGTAGCTTTTCAAATCGGTAGTGAGGTTTCATTATATGAATTGGCTAAAAAATTACAGTTGAGCAGAAACACAGTTGAAAAATATCTCGATTTATTGACAAAAGTATTTATTCTTTTTAAGCTGGAAGGTTACAGCAGGAATCTCAGAAAAGAGGTTGTAAAAAGTTCCAAATGGTATTTTTACGATAACGGAATTAGGAATGCTGTTATTGCTAATCTCAATCCCTTAATCATAAGGAATGATGTAGGCGCTCTTTGGGAAAATTATATGATCAGCGAGAGAATCAAATTTCAAAGCTACAATAAAATGTTTGTTAACAATTATTTTTGGAGAACCTATGATCAGCAGGAAATTGACCTGGTTGAAGAAAGAGAAGGGAATCTTTTTGCTTTTGAAATGAAATGGAATGAATCTAAAACTAAAATTCCTAAAGCCTGGGGTAAAGCTTACCCGGATTCATTTTTTAAAGTAATCACTCAAGAAAATTATTCTGATTGGCTGGTTTAAAACTCGTTGCCTTAAGGGTCAGTTGCAGGAATTTCTTAATTTTTAGTATTTTATTTTAGTAGTGTGAGATATCGGGAATCTTTAATTTTTAAGTGGAATCATTTGTTTGACCGGATTGCATATTATTTCACCTCTTCGAGGTTTAAGTTTGTAAGGGTCTGACAATTTTATAATAATATCACCCCTTCTGGGTTTACTAAAGAAGAAATACATTGTGTGGATAAGCTTACTAAAAACTATTACAAACTAAATAAAAATTTTTAAATTATTATAGATGAACACATTAAATTTATTACAAAAACAAAAATAAATAATAATAAACTAACCTCGAAGAGGTGCAATTATTATAAACCAAAACCAAATATTCATAATCAAAACTCCGAAGGAGTGATATAATGGCAGGCACATTTTCACAAATTTATATACAGATTATATTCGCAGTTAAAGGACGCGAAAACTTAATATCAAAAAAATGGAAAGATGAGTTACATAAATACATAGCGGGCATCATTAAAAGTAAAAATCAAAAACCAATTATTGTAAACGGAATGCCGGATCACATTCATGTATTTGTAGGACTAAAACCATCGATGGCTATTTCAGATCTAACCCGGGATATTAAAAACAATTCAACAAACTTTATAAACGAAAAGAAACTTGTTCGAGGTAAGTTCTCTTGGCAGGCAGGTTATGGTGCTTTTTCATATTCACATTCGCAGATAGGAAATGTCTATAATTATATTTTGCATCAAGAAGAGCATCATAAAAGGGAATCCTTCCGGGAAGAATATTTTGAATTTTTGAAGAAATATGAAATTGAATTTAATGAAAAATATTTATTTGACCGGATTGCATAATAATAACCCTGAAGGGGCATAAGCGCTAACTTAAGCAATTCATTTGAAATTTCCGCTTGCGGGAAGCTTCAGCTAAATCTTTTGAGATTTCACTCCAATTCTGCAAACACAAGTCAATTGATAAACGTGGATTAACAGCTTGTTTTACCAAATGAAAAGCAAAAGACATTTCCCTCCATAGGCATCTGCTATGTTTCGTATCGTCGAATTGGATATCCCCAGGGAGAAAAAAAACTAGCTTCATCTATAATTGATTGAACTAAAAGAGCAACAAATAGTTTTCCATGTAGCCACGCACGACACGAATCCTCATCAGTCTTGGGTAAGTGGCCTAATCCCATTATGCTTTTCAATCTTTTAAACGCAATTTCAATTTGCCACCTAATTCGATATAATTCTGCTATCTGGTATTCAGTAATAGTATTTGGCAACGAAGTTATAAGAATTATATAACGATGTAATTCTAAGGTTTCAAGATTAACTTTTCTTTGTTTCTTTTTATGTTCTCTTAATGCTTTTTTTATTGATTTTTTAGCTTCTTCATCGCTTTTTCTTACAGCGATTAACCTCATATTTAGCTTTGAAGCTTCTTTTGTTACAGCATGCACTTCTATTTGTTTTATTTCTCCTATAGCAATTTCTTTAAATTCCTGCAACATTTGAACTTCATTATCATTTTTATCATAGAGCCTAAATGCTTTATTTTTCAATCTAACTAAAAATAAACCTCCATTCTTTCTTACATGGAGTAATCCCTTCAGTCTCCCATAGGCTCGATCGCCAATTAACAAATCTCCATCATTAATCTTAAAATTAACAAAGCTTTCACCAATATTAGGTCGCGAAATAAAAAAATGATCACATTTAAGATCAAATAATTTTAGACTATAATGAAGTCTCCAATCAGTTCCAGTGGAGCCTGGTTCTGTTATTACTGATGCGTCTACGGTTCGAACATTATACTTGGATAACCATTCAGGGGGATTATATGATATCATCCTTCTTTTGAGTAACTCAATAGCCAACCATTGAAACCATTCTGAAGATACTCGTAATCTTTTAAGTAGTGCCACGTCGGAAATTGAAATTAACCCGCCTTGTTTCGCTCTTGTAGTTGCTTCACGCATAGAACAACCGTCGGCAAGATGGATTAAGAGCAATCTCAAAAGATCGGCTGCTGTTTTGAATTTCCTTTGCCGTTTTAATGCGCCTAATTCTTTTGCCTGTTTTTCCCACCCTTCAGGAAGAAATTGAATTAATAAGCGCCGGTCTTTGTTATTATCTTTAGTTTTCATGTTCCAAATATAAATATTGAGCGGTTATGCGTTTAAGGGGTGGGATAAGTTGTTCTATCCAACTCCTAAAGTTATTATTTTACCCAAAGACTACAACATTTTTATTAACAAACTAAATTCGTGAATATACCGTTTTTGAATCGTGTTCAAACTATGGGTCAGGAGTTCT
>CAJXGP010000347.1 GCA_913053915.1 uncultured Ignavibacteriales bacterium
AGGTCAGTCCGTTTTTTGATACTTTCTAAAAAGTTAATTGCTTCTTTATCTGTTACTTTTATTATCCCCTGCGTTTTATTCCCTTTTAACATACCTTCTATTACTTGATTAAATATAACGATATCGCGCGACATGCGATCTGAGGGATTTTGCGTTAATGTGCTAGAGAGTGATGTGTTTACCTGCGGCACTAAAATATTATTGGCACTTTTTGCAATTCGCTCTATTAGCATTAACTGGATACCGGCTTTTTGAACAGAGGGCGCTGCTGCTTTATTGTCTACTAATATAGCTAGTACTTCATGCAGATCGGCTGATAGTGAAGGTGTTGTTTTTGTTATTTCCAATACAAGCTTATTTAGCTTGATAACTGCAATTTTATTCTGAGCAATAAATTTAATCGATTTAGAAAATTTTACTCGCTCCCTATTAATATTGGGAGCGAAGCTTGGATGGTGTTGTCCGTATTGGGAAAGCAAAAAATCAAACTCTTTATAATTATTTAGTATGCTTTTTTCCGCTCTGTTTTTTCTGCTAGCTAAAGCAGGGTTGAGAATATCAATCGCATTCGCTTTAAGTTTGTATAACAAGAGGTGGATCCTTAATTTATCGCCCCCGCTTTTTTCTTTGCTAACCCGAGAAGCGGTATCATTTTGAAATTGTAGCTTTAGCTTTTCAATCTCCCGCTTTCCTTTAGAAAGCTGTTCTTCGACCTCGGCGCGGTTATCGGCGTATACGAAATAACTTATGATAGTGACATTAACTGCGATCACCACGGCCAGTATTCTTATAAAAATACGTTCAAAACGATTCATAGTAACTCCTACTATTGTCTAATTAGTGTCCATCCATAAATAGGCATTTTCTTCAAAAAATGCTTCTCGCAAAATCAGCACACTCTTTTCGAGTGTTGTACAATTTGTACGATAAACATTATCGTCACTTTTGTCTGTTTTCCACCCATCACAGCCTATTTTTTCCAATGGAATCTATTCCACAACGATGGAGGATAAATAAATTTCCTGTTTAACAGACTAATGCTAGTCTATCCAGACCGCAACCGTGCTATTCGTACTAAATTGTAACTGATCACTGAGGACCAAACAAAAGCTTTAAAACCATCGTGTCCTTTCCATTTTGCTTTGCCAACACCAAACACTCTTTTAAGCTCGGAAATATTGCCCTCTATGCCTGCCCGGAAGCAACGCAAACGGTCAAATGTTTTTCTTTTCACGCCCATCGAGTGATAGGAAAGTCCAACCCGTTTATTGAAAACAACGTGTTGAATTCCCAAGGCCCTGCCTTCTGAAACATTATTTTGACTCGCGTAACATCCGTCACTCACAACAGATCCTGGCAGGCAGCCTAACTGTTCTTGATGCGCATTCAGAATCGACATAAACCGGTCGCTATCGGCTGGGTTGCCGTTTTCAATACACAAATAAGTAATCAATCCATTCTTTTCAGTGCTCAAATTAATCTTGTGCCCATAGTGAACATCCCGAAATCCTTTGACAATAATATCGGTATGCTCTTCAAACAGGCTTACCACTTTCTCCGAGGACGGCACACTTTCTTTATCAATAACACGGCGAACGGTTTGCTTGACAATCCGTAACGTTAAGTCTCTATAATGTTCCACTCTCTCAATCCATTTTTGCATTGAAACGCAAGGGGCTCCTTCTTCTCGCACTTGCAATAGACCTCTTTCAACTTGTTTTAGTACAACCTTAACAACTTTGAGTAAATCGGGGTAAAGCGCTTCTTTTTCAGCATTTTTTGCATTAAAAATCTGGAAGGCTAACGATTTTGAGGCCTTTCTTTTATCCGTAAAACGAATTTTTTGACCGGTTGCTTTCCGGCTCTTGGCCAAGGACCGACTTAATACTCTCACACTGTCATTGAGTAACTGGCTATCGCTTGGCGGGGCAATATTACTTGCGACCACCGTACTATCGATACGCAGCTTTTCAAGGGACAGTGTTCTTTTTTCAAGCCAATCCACTGATAACATTTGATGCACTTGTTCCAACGTCTCCGGCTTAATACGGCGTATCGTCGATTGCAAACACGACTTTTTTGGCATCAAGTGACCGGGCAAACGAACAAACGTTCTGTAACTCACTGAATCAGACAAATGAAAAGCAAGCTGTTCATAACTTATGCCCAATTGTTGTTTTAACAACAAACATCGAAAGACATTTTCTACCGTCAATCCACTGCGACCCACAGGCATCAGTGATGGATCAATTAAATCTTTTTCGATCAGCCTGAGTATCTTTGGGTGTTCATCTAATAAATGGGATAACCTTTTAAGTTGAAGGCCAACTTTGTGTTTTGAGTACGCTTCGAATATACTTGGCTGAGCATTGCTGCTTTTTCGCATGCTGAATCCTCTTGTTGTTTTGTTTACTTTTTTTTCGCAAATTAAATATAACAAATTCAAGAGGATTTTTTAATTCTTTTCTGTGATTTTTCCTTATATTTCAGTTGAATATCTATTTATGGATGGGCACTAGTTAGTGCCCATCCATAAACTCGTTTTTTTGAAAAATTGAATTTTTAACTTATTGATAAATAAAAAATTAATTCTCACGAAATTGCGAATTTTGCTATTTATGGATGGGCACTAGTTAATTTTTTCACACATTTTATTACGATACAATTTGTCAGACAGGCAATATGGTACGGATAGCCAGCAACACGGTTCTGAGAATGAGTAATACTCCGCTTTAAGTTCAGCATGGACGAAAGTTCTGCGAATAACTTGCTAAATATCAGTTAGTTTTGTATTTGGTTATACTTAAAGCATTCTACTGAAAAATTTTGAAACGTAGAATATTATCAAACAATTTCCGAAAGTCATAATATGAAAACAAAAAAATTGAAAAATAAACTAATATTTTTTGTGCTTGTCTGCTTAGTCTTTATGTCAGGATGCGGAGAAGAAGAACCTAATAAAAGTGGGAAAAAACACCCTACTAAATTTGATTTACTTGGGGTTGTTAAAAATTCAATTTATAAAAATAATTATTTTGGGTTGAGTATTAAGATTCCCTCTCACTGGCATTTGCAGAATAAAAAAATGCGTGAAGAAATGGTGGACATTGGCCGTGAGACGGTTGCAGGTGATAACAAAATACTGGAGAGAGAAATTGCAATGTCTCAGCTTAAAACAGAAAACCTTCTTACAGTTTTTAAGTATCCTTTAAAGACACCTGTCTCATTCAATCCAAGTTTTATTTGCATGATAGAAGTAATCACCCCATTCATGTCAATCAAGAATGGAAAAGATTATCAGCACCAAATGCAGAAGTTTATAAAAACAGCTAAAATGAAAGTATCAATTCCAAAAGAAATTTATACTGAGAAGATTGCTAATAGGGAATTTAGCGTATTAGTATTAAAAAGAAACATTGCTGGAATTAAAATAACTCAAAAGTATTATTCTACTATAATGAAGGGATTTGCTCTCAATTTTATAATTACCTTTTCATCCGATAAATCAGAAACTGAATTAATGAATATACTAAAATCTATAAAATTCAATTAGTGAAATTTTTCAGTGCCAACCGGTCGTTAAATTAGTAAATTCATTTACTTGTATTCATTTGTGCCTATGAGCAGTTAATAGGACGCCCTAGAAAATAATGTGAAATATAACCGCGTGTGACCCGTGATGGGGCTTTAAATTTCAGCG
>CAJXGP010000348.1 GCA_913053915.1 uncultured Ignavibacteriales bacterium
CATCCTTGGCAAAAGTCCCGAATCAAGGATTCCTTTAGCTGATAAACCTAGTCCTAATAATTTAGTTGTTATTTAAATGCTTTTATCTTTATTTCCATCAATTACCGCAGCTGATAATTCTTTAAGTAATTCTTCAATCATTTACTATACTCTCCGTATTTTTCTGCGAGGTTTTTTAAGAGCTCGATGTTTTTAGGAGGAGTATACGGGGCAATTGAACAAGCAGAGCTAAGTATGAATCCTCCGTTTGGCTTTCCGATATTCAATCTCCATTCAACATCTTTTGTTATATTTTGTTCGTTTGAATTTAGTAAAGTATTCACGGGATCAATGTTTCCTTTAATAAAAACTTTTCCGCTTAATATTTTTTTTGCCTCTTCAAGTTCAACAGTACCTAGCGGAGGAGGATCGAGCGTGTCAATTCCATTAGTACTTGTAGCTATCATCAGATCTAATCTATCGCCAATACTTCCACAAGTGTGTGTATAAACAGGAATTTTGAATTCTTTTTTTATTCCTTCAACAATTTTCTTTTCATAAGGTAAAACAAATTCTTGGTAATGTTCTCTTGATATAAACCCGGCACCTGCAAAAGCTGAAGAAATTAGAACAGCATCAATACCTTCTTTAGCCTGACGTTTTCCCAAGTCAATTGCACCGTCGGTCAATCTTTCTAAACATGCTTTAACTTTTCCAGCATCATCCATGATTGCCAACAAGGCGTTTTCGTAGTTAAGTAGTTCAAGAAATTGAGACCAGGGAGAAAACACTTCCGAATGAACCGAATATTCATCACCAACTCTTTTTTTAACTTTTCTAATTGTATCCATATAATAGTTAGGGAAATAATCGTCATAGGGGCGCGGTTCTTTTTCAAAACCCCATGTGTATGGATAAGTTATATCGGTAAGGTCCCAAGGTTCAACATAAAAAAGCTCTTCCGGCTTGATCTCTTCAAAAGCAGGAAAATAACGGCTACCATCATTTTGATAATAATGTGGATTATCGTCTTTCGGAATCGTAGTAGAACTACCATTTCTCCAATGTACAATTTCTCCATTTTCGTTCTTTTCAATGCGTTCAATAAATTTTTTGTAGTTAGGATCTCTACCGGGAAGGTTAATCAATATTCCGTCGAAGGAATATTTTTCCCGCATTCTTATTAGTGCTTCTGCAAAACCTTCTGAGGTAAACCAGATTTCCAACGGATCGAGACCGGAGTATAAAAAATAGTGTCCGATTGAAAGCTGACACATAACCGGAACACGATCAACTGCCTTAAAGTGCATTGCATTATTCATTCTTTTTCGAGGCGTCATTGTCTATTCCTTTTAAATAAAGTCATCTGTCAAAAAATAGTTCTATAAAACTTAAAAAAATATCAGTTAAATATAAACTTAAAAATCTCACAATCTTAAACATATATCTATTGAAAAACAACAACATTTGAATTTTGTGTATAAAAATTAATGCCCAACTAAATTGTACTTTTATCAGTCTAAATTATCAAATAAATTTGCCGTTTGAAATTTCAATACATACCGGTAAAAAAATATTATAATAGTGTATTAAGAACAGCAAACACACCAAATCCGCTGGTTAAAAAAATAACTATTCCGACAAGTACAGCTTTTATACCTTTTAATTTGTATTTTTCAGGTAGAACTTTGAGGGCTAATAAATATAAGAAACCGAGAACAATAGGAAGTAATAAGGCATTCATAATTTGTACGTCAATACTAAGTTTAACCAAATTAACTCCCGAAACGACCAATAATCCGCCAAGTATTAAACCGATTATATAAATTGCATAAAACCATGGAGCATCCAAAGGGCGGTGTTCAAGCGAATGTTTATAACCCGTAACTTCACCCAAACCCCAAGCCATTGCAAGTGAAACAACAATTGAAGCAACCATTCCGGCACCGATAATTCCCATAGCGAAGGCTATTGTACCTAATGTATCTCCAAAAAAGGGAGTAAGAGCTTTTGTTAATTGCTGAACTGTGTTTAACGGTGTACCGGGATCACTTGCACCGATTGTGGCGGCAGCGGCAATCAACACGGCAGCCATTATTATCTGCGTTATTATTGCACCTAATATTGTATCCCACCTTGATGCGTGTATGTCACTTACTTTAAGTTTTTTATCTACAATTGCAGATTGCTGATAAAAAATCATCCAAGGCATAATAACGGCACCCACATTTGCTGCGGCTAAATAAAGATAATCGGAGTTATTCCAAGGGATTTGTGCCAATCCGGTTAGTATAACACCAATTTTAGGATGTGCCCACAGAGCTACGAGAACGAAAGCAAGTTCAAAACTTCCGATTAATATCGCTATTTTTTCAACAGAACGATATGAACCGGTTAATGCTACAACAGCTAAAAAAACAATCGCAGCACCGACACTAGCCCAAAGAGGTATTCCAAAAATTAATCCAACACCTCCAATTCCGGCAAATTCAGTGATTAATGCACCAAAACTTGCAATAGTTAATCTGCCTACATGTTTCAGTGCAAGTTTAGTAGCTTAATTTCTTCGGGTGAACAACTAGAAAGCTTAGCAATAGTTTTGTATTTTAGATTAACAAGCCTAATGAATTTTTAAGTTAAATATATTTTTATTAAAATAAGATGTGATCCTTTGTCAAACGATCCAAAATCTCTCTCATTTTTTTGATGTGCGTTGGGTCTGTTCCGCAGCAGCCACCCAAAATATTTACACCTGCATTTAATATCTCTTCCGCTTTTGGTGCCATAACTTCAGGCGTTTCGGTATAAACGGGCATGCCATGAATCCATTCCGGGATTCCTGCATTTGATTGTGCGATTATTGGTTTTTTTGTAAGAGGTCGCATCTCATTTATAATTTTAGTCATTTCGTCAAAACCTTTTCCACAGTTAGCACCTATAACATTAGCTCCTGCTTCTGTGTATTTTTCGACTTCTGTTTTAATATCGATGCCCCACATAGTTCGAAGACCGGTTTTGCCCAATTCGAAAGTCATGCTTCCAATTATAGGAAGAGATGTATTTCCTTTTGCCGCTCTAGTTGCAATAACTGCTTCTTCTGCTGCCATCATTGTTTCGACAAAAATTACGTCAACTCCGCCTTCTTCTAAAGCTTCGACTTGCTCAGTAAAAATTCTATAAGCTTCCTCTTCTGATAGGTCACCCAATGGTTCTAGAAGCTCTCCTGTAGGTCCTACAGAACCAGCAACAAATTTATCATTAGGACAAACAGACCTCGCAATGGAAGCTGCCGCAATACAAAATTCTTTAACTCTATCTTCATAGCCATGGAGCTTCAATCTTGCTCCGTTAGCGCCGAAGGTATTTGTTTCAACAATATCGGAACCGGCATCAAAGTAATCTTTATGAATACTTTTTATAATTTCAGGATGTGAAATGTTATACTCTTCCGAACAAGCACCGGAAGGCAACCCTCTTTTTTGTAGCTCTGTCCCCATTGCACCATCACATAGGAGAACTTTACCTGATTTAAGTACTTCGAGAAATTTATTCAACTGTTTCCTCCTTAGAAATTATTCCTATTAATATTTTTCGCTAGCTTTACAGCGTCGATAGAAACAATGTTTTTTCCGATATTGTGAATATCTCCTTTAATTGTCAATATCCATCCTTGGCAAAAGTCCCGAATCAAGGATTCCTTTAGCTGATAAACCTAGTCCT
>CAJXGP010000349.1 GCA_913053915.1 uncultured Ignavibacteriales bacterium
AATATCTCATTTAGAGTTGACCGGGGCGATAAAATTGCGTTTGTCGGCCCGAACGGTGCTGGGAAAACAACATTTGCTAAAATAATAGCAGGTAAAATTGATTTCGATAAAGGAAAGAGAATAACCGGTTACAATACTATCATCTCCTATTATGCTCAGGATGTAGCTGATAATTTAGACCCCGACATTAACATGATGGAAACAATTGATGAAATTTCTAATGAAAAGACCCCAGGTCAATTAAGGTCTTTGCTCGGATCGTTTTTATTCTCTACAGATGACGTATTCAAAAAAGTGAGTGTACTATCCGGAGGAGAGAAAAGCAGGTTGGCTTTGGCTAAAATGCTTCTCACCAAAGCAAATTTTATTATTCTTGACGAACCGACCAACCATCTCGATATTTCTTCCAAAGAAGTTCTTCAGCGTGCTTTAATTGATTTCCGGGGTTCAATCATTTTGGTTTCTCACTATGTTGATTTTTTAAAACCGATTGTTAATAAAGTTGTAGAAATACGAGAAAAACAAATTACCGTCTATTCCGGCGGTATCGAATATTTCTTGTCAAAAAGAAGTGAACAAAACACAGTCGACAATAAAAAAAATACAAAAAAGAAAGGGTCATCTGAAATCCTCACTAGAAAAGATAAGAAGAGAATTGAAGCTGAACTTCGTCAGCAAAAATATGATGCAACGAAAAAATTAACCGGAAAAATAGAACAAATGGAAAAGGAAATAGAAAAACATGAGACAAGAGAAAAGGAATTGGAAAATCTCCTTACTAACCCTGATATTTATGAGGACGTTCAAAAAGCAAAAGAAATTACCAATGAATACAAAAAGATAAAAGAAAAATTGGAATCAATATTACAAGAATGGAACAAACTATCCGATGAATTAAGCAATATAGAATCAGAATTTACTTAAACGGTGATTCCTAAAAACTCTTCGGCTAATATAATACTCCTATAAAGTGCTGCATCACCACAAAACTTAATTACCTGAAAAGCTATTCTTAAGGATTGAATTATTAAAACGGCAATAATTGAAAATAAAAAATTGATTCTCTAATTTTGGGAATGCAAAAAGTAAAACCTCTTAAAAAGTTCGGTCAAAACTATCTTTGGGATCAAAATATTATTAACAAAATTGTAGATGAAATTGCTCCTGAAAATGATGACAATCTAATTGAAATAGGACCGGGTCTAGGTTCGCTTACAAATAAATTATTAGAACGGACTAACACAATAACCGCGGTAGAAATCGACACAAGAGTTATCGAAATTCTCTCCGGTAAATATCCCGGATTAGATTTAATAAGAGAAGATTTTCTTCAAACCGATCTTCAAGAACTTTATTCAAAAAAAAATAAATTACTTAGAATTACCGGTAATATTCCATTTAATATTACATCATCTGTTCTTTTCAAAATAATAGAAAATAATAATATCATCAAAGATGCGGTTTTGATGTTACAACACGAAGTAGCTCAAAGAATAGCGGCAACGAGAGGTACTAAGGAATATGGAATACTCGCTGTTTTGCTAGGCTATTTCGCCGAAATAAAATTATGCTTTAAGGTATCACCTAATGTGTTTTATCCAAAACCGAAGGTGTATTCGGCAGTGGTTCATATTTATATTAAAGAGATAAAAATGGATACTGAGGAAAAAGAGCTCTTCATCAATATTGTAAAAGCTGCCTTCGGTCATAGAAGAAAAACTTTAAAAAATTCATTAAGTAATAGTATATTTAAGTTTATAAATTTTTCTAATTCTGATATCGATTTATCTTTACGAGCTGAACAGTTGAAAATAAATGATTTTCTTAAGCTGACAAAGTTTGTTAAAAATAAATTTTGATATTATGGGACATAACAAACTATTTATTATTGATGATTTTTTAATTTAATGGATCAATTAAAATCTTTCATATACCACTTAAAGGCTTATGATCTTGTAGTTATTGCGTTTTATATAATTCTTCTTTTGATTATCACTGTATTTCATTCAAGAATTTCCTATTGGCTTATATTCATATATATAGACTTTGGGATTATTATAATGACTTTAATGTTGGCTTATGGAGAAGAAATCTACAGCACTCGTTTTTGGCGTACAATACATTACTGGTATTTGGTTCCGATAGTCTATTTTACTTTTAAAGAACTTTATTATATGATAGAACCTATTCGCCAAACGGATTATGATTGGTTGTTCATAAAAATTGACAGATTTATGTTAGGAGGTGATCCAACCAAATTTTTGCAAAGTATCGCTAATCCGGTTTTCACCGAAATCTTACAAATTGTTTATAGTTCGTTTTATCTACTACCGATTCTTTTAGCGTTATTTTTATTTCGAAAGAAAAGATATTTAGCCTGCGATTATGCTATATTTTCCGTCGTGTTCGGATTTTTTGTTTCGTATTTGGGATATTTTGCACTTCCGGGAATAGGACCCCGTTTTACTCTTCACAATTTTGCACATATTAACCAAGAACTACCGGGATTATTCTTAACCAAGTATTTAAGGAATATTATTGATACCGGCGAATCAATCCCTCCCGGAACCATAAATCCGGCTGCTTTAGTTCAAAGAGACGTTTTCCCTAGCGGACATACAATGATTACATTAATAGTTATGTATTTATCGGTGAAGTTAAAGAGCAGATCCCGTTTTTTCTTTATACCTGTGGGCATACTATTAATTTTCGCTACGGTATATCTTTGGTATCATTATGTAATTGATCTGATTGGAGGCGCTTTATTTATGATCTTTTCAATCTGGATTGGTAAACATTTGTTTAATTGGTGGCAAGAAGTAAGAGGGAAGGAAAAATTCGATTATGATAAGTCGTAGATTTTATGAATGCCTAGTTTTTAAAAAGGCTCATTAATTATCTCTTTTAAAATTAAATTATTAATCGATCTTTTATGATATGAATGATAAAAAAAAACAAGTAAGAAAAGTATTTGAATCTATCGCATTCAAATATGATTTTTTAAATCACCTTCTCAGTTTTGGAACTGATTATTATTGGCGAAAAAAAGCATTAAAACTAACGAAATTGGATTACAAAGCAATTTTGTTAGATGTAGCATGCGGGACCGGGGACTTTGCAATACAAGCAAAGAAAATGGGTGTTTCAAAAATTTTCGGTGCGGATTACTCTCATAATATGTTAATGTTATTCAACGAGAAAAGTGATTGGATACAGGGAAAAAATTTCCAAATGGTTGCAGAAAAAATGCCGATAAAAAGAGAATCTGTAACAAATATTATTGTGTCTTTCGGAGTTAGAAATTTTTACGATGTACAACAAGGATTTAATTCTTTTTATGAAACTTTGAAAAAAAACGGTAAAGTAACCATACTTGAATTAAGAATGCCTTCGAACCCTTTATTTAAGTTACTTTATAAATTTTATTTTAAAAAGATTCTCCCGTTAATAGGCGGAATAATTTCGGGGGATAAAGAAGCATATAAATACCTGCCCCGTTCCGTAGAAGAATTTGACGAAAAAATAAATATGCCGGAATTGTTAAAGAATTCCGGATTTTCAAATATCAAGTCATGCAATCTTACATTCGGAATCGTTCAGGTAATTATTGCTGTTAAATTATAAATGAGTCCACTAAAAAAACGGCTCTATATGAAATACAGTGGGTAATCAAATTTAAGTTTACCGGAAATGAAGTA
>CAJXGP010000350.1 GCA_913053915.1 uncultured Ignavibacteriales bacterium
TATATGCATTCATCCTGCCGATTAATTCGATAGCATATTTCATTGAATCCGGATTCGCATTATAGGTATCGTCTATTATTATAAAATTTTCGAAAGTATTAACGTTCAGCCTTTTTTCTATCGGCTTCAACCTTTTCAAACTCCTCAGGAATTCATTTTTATTTATCCCGGAATAAAAGGATACCGTTGCAACTGCTAAAATATTTTTTGCGTTATATTCACCATACAGAGGGCAAGTAAATTTCAAAGTTTTATTTTTATATTTAAATTCAATTATATATTTACCTAAATTGGTAAAACCCACAATTTTGCCCTGAGCAGTTGAATAATAATTAAATCCGTATGTTATTCGCTTTGGATAATTTTGAAATACATTTTTTAATAAAGGATCATCATTGTTTATAAAGAGAGTTCCATTATTCTCCATTGCTGCTTTGAATAGTTCAATCTTTTCCTTTAACACACCTTTTTTATTTTTAAAATATTCGAGATGAGTATCCCCAATATTTGTAATAACAGCATAATCAGGTCTAACTATATTTGCCGAATAGGCAATTTCACCAAAATGATTAGTGCCTAATTCAGTAATTAATATTTGATGTTTTTCGTTGGTATCCAAAATTGTTAACGGAACTCCTATATGATTATTATTATTAGCAATAGTTTTATTTACCTTATATTTTTCACTTAATACAGTCGAGAGAAATTCCTTAGTTGATGTTTTACCACTGCTACCGGTTATTCCGATGACTTTTGTATTAAGTTTATTTCTCCAAATTTTTGCAATATCTCCTAAGGCAATTTTTGTATCCTTAACGGTAATAAATGTAATTTTCAAACCATTAAAATTATCTTTCTTTTTTTCTGAAATTAAAACAACTACCGCTCCTTTTTTGATTGCATCATTTATGAAATTATGACCATCGAACTTTTCACCATCTATTGCAACAAAAAGTGAATCCGGTTTCACATTCCTAGAATCGATAGAAACTGCCGAAACCGTTTCAAATGAGTCCGGATTATATATAACCGCCGTAGGAATACTAAATATATCGTCAAGAGTCAATCTAATTTTCTTCATCCGTTTAGATATTTTTCAGCAATTTCTTTATCGGAAAAATGATTACGAACTCCATTTATTTCTTGATAAGTCTCATGTCCCTTACCGGCAATTAAAATAATTGAAGGTTCATTCGCTTTCCTAATTGCTAAACGAATAGCCTCCTCACGATTCTCAACAATATCATAATTATTCTTAAGGATACCTTGTTTGATATCCTCAATTATTTTCAGAGGATCTTCATATCGTGGGTTATCGGAAGTTATAAAAACATGCGTACTCAAATCACTAGCTATTTTACCCATAACTGCGCGTTTAGAAATATCACGATTTCCACCGCAACCAAAAACCGTATAAACCGGGATATCTTTTTTTACAATATCATGGATTGCTCTCAAAGCTTTTTCAAGACTATCAGCAGTATGCGAATAATCAATAATTACTTTTTCATTTCCGTTTCCAATTACTTCGAATCTGCCGGGAATCCGCTTTGTATTTTTAATCCCATCAATTATTATGTTTTCTTTAATTCCCTGCAATGCACAAACACTAAATGCAGCAACTGCATTATAAGCATTAAATTCACCGATGAAAGTAGTAGATATAGGATAATCGATATTATTATATTGAAGAATAAATTTTGTCCCTGTAAAATCATATCTTATGTCTTTTATAATAAAGTCCGCATTTGATACTCTTCCGTAAAAATAAAATCTTGCGTTAGAATTTTCCATAAGACGTTTACTATTTTTATCATCGGCATTTAGAATACCAAATGAAGTTCTTGAAAGTGAATCGAATAAAATTTTCTTTGCCTCTAAGTAATTTTCAAAATTCTCATGAAAATCCAAATGATCCGAAGTAATATTGGTCAATACCCCTGCATTAAAACTGATCCCTACAGTTCTCCCCAATACTAAAGAATGTGATGAAACTTCCATTACGGCATAAGAGCAATTTTCTTTATACATATTGAAAAGTAACTCATTTAAATCATTCGACTCCGGCGTAGTAAGAGAAGATTTTATTTCTTTATCGCCTATCCAATTCGATATAGTGCCTATTAGTCCTGTTTTTCTACCTGCAGTTTCCAGAATGGTTTTTATAAAATGAGATGTTGTGGTTTTACCATTGGTACCTGTAATTCCAATCACCTTTAATTTTTTTGATGGGTAACCATAAAATGCGGAAGAGATCTGTGCTAAACCAAAACGACTATCTTTAACTAAAATTTTAGCAACTTTTCGATGAATAAATACTTCGTCCGGCAAACTTGAATTATTCTCTAGAATGATTGCAATCGCTCCATTATTAATTGCATCAAGTATATATTTATGTCCATCGGTTTTGTAACCTTTAACGGCAACAAATATAGAATTCTTGATTACTCTTCGAGAATCGTAAAATATTCCCGATATATCTTGTCGCTGAACTTCACCAATCACTTGGATTACGCTCACACTATTTATCAATTGAATTAATTCCATTAATAAACTATTGTCCCACTAATTTGTGTTTCTTTACAATTAAGAGTTACCAAAGAATTCTTATGAATTTTTGTTCCCACAGGAATACTTTGAGAAACAACTTTCCCTGTTCCATTAACTTTAATCTTTACTCTCAATTTATTCAATATAAAAATTGCATTTCTAAGTGAATAATTCTTAAGATTAGGCATCATATTTCTTTTTAATAAACTTAGATTATACTTCATCCGCAATTTTTGAAAGGAATATGATCTTTTCCGCTGTTTATTGGTATTTTTGACAAAAACAATATGTATCTTCGATTTATTATTTTTCAATTTAGATGCATGATTAATAAATAAATCAGGGTCCGTACCAATGATTTTTTCCGCTACCTTCTTAAAAATCGGGGCAGCCACCGAACCGCCATACCTACCTATTTGAGGGGAATTCACTAAAATCAAACAAACTATTTTCGGATTATCGGCAGGGAAAAAACCAACGAATGATGAATTATAATCACTCTTTGAATATTTACCTCCGATTAATTTTTGAGATGTACCTGTTTTACCGCCGACTTTAACCATATTAATTTGAGCATTTCTCCCGGTTCCTTTTTGCACTACTTCCATTAAGAATTTTCTCATAATCGCTGAAGTTTGCTCCGAAATTACCCTCCTAATAAGTTTCGGAGAATTACTCATAACAATTTTACCGTTTTTATTAAATTCACGTTTTATAAGTTCCGGCTGATATAACAATCCTCCGTTTATTACAGCACTATAAGCACTAATCAACTGAATAGGCGTAACCGAGATCCCATAACCGAATGACATAAAAGCTTCAGTAATTTTCGACCAATCATTCGGTGTTCTTAAATTTCCTCTTGCTTCACCTGGAAGCGGTATAGAAGTATAATTTCCGAAACCAAATGCTCGCAAGTATCTATAAAATGTATCATCGTTCAACTTTTGAATCAATTTGGACATTCCTACATTACTAGAGTATACAAGTACTTGTTCGACAGTTAGCCGTTTATACGGATGAGTATCGTTGATCAAAACATTATCAAGTTTATATCTACCGTTATCAACATTTACTATTTGTTTTGGTTGAACCAAATGTTTTTGAGGGAACAGAAGTAATTGATTGGGAGGAAATTGAGTGGATAA
>CAJXGP010000351.1 GCA_913053915.1 uncultured Ignavibacteriales bacterium
ATAACAGTTATTTATTCTTGTATTATATGCAAGTTATTCTATTCTACCCCCTGAATGTTTTTCGTTTGATATTTTTTATGACGAAAAGTATGAATATTAAAAAACATTAACCCTGAATAACACACCGGCAAGATCAAATGAATTACTTTTTTTTATTTATTCTTGTATTATATACAAGTTATTCTATTTTACTTCTTAGCTAGGAAATCCTTTCGAATTCCCATTGTTTCGTCGGTAATCCGGATAGAATCTTCCCCATTTTTTATGGTACTTGTCAGTGCTCGAATCGCATCGATATTTTCGGGAACTACGATTGCTTCGTTATACACTTGATAAGTGTAATAAACTTCGTTACCGTTGACGGTCAATACATCTTCCCATAAAGCAACTTCCCACATATCACCGCGTGGTCGCCCCAAGTCTTTCATCAATTCAATTGTATTGTTTAGTGCTACAATTCCGTCACTCATTCTGATAAATGATATGCGCGGTGCCGCTCTAAATGCTGCCAGAATTTCTTCCCGGCCGGCTTTACGGGTAAGTTCCACAATCCAATAATGATTGTGAGTTTGTGTGTGTGACGCTTTAGCCGCTAAGGTTATCACATCCAATTCGGGTACCACTGTTTGTGCATCAGGACCTTGATGGCTTGGAATATGCGGTTCGGGTACTACAGTGTTCATTACCCCGCTATGATCTGATTTCCAGGGATCTGTAGCACGCCTAATCAACACCCCGCGTGCCTTTTTTAGTAATCCGCTATTACGAAGTGCAGTAAGTGTACGCACAGTACTAGTAGTGTTACATGAAACCACTCGTGTTGCATCAAGTCCCAAAGCAGTTTCATAATTAGCCTGTGCAACAAAAGAATGTTCGGTGAGACTATGCTTTTCGCCGCCCTGATAAATTGCCTTTACACCGGCTTTTTTATAAAGCTCAAGATTTTTGGCTCCAATTCCTTTTGGTGTACAATCAACTATTACATCTATTTGTTTTAGAAGATCATTTAGAGTGCCTATTACCGGTATACCTAAATTTTTCATTTCATTCAACTTATCGACAAGCGAAGCATAGATAGGTAACCCCAGCACTACTCCGGTTTTTACACGGTAGTCGTTCACAACATCTGAAATGCCTACAAGTTCCATATCCGGTTGAAGTCTTACAGCATCTGCAACACGCTTTCCAATAATCCCGTAACCATTTACTCCTACTTTAATTTTTTTATCCGGCATAATTTTTATCTCCCCTTTCAAAATCTATAATTATAGTTATACATTATAAAATATTTAACAGATAGTTAAAAATGATTACCATGTTTATTATTTTGATCTCTATTACTTTGTTTGTTATAATAGTCTTAATTACCATGACCGCCGTGGCTACCATGACCAAACAAATGCATAATAATAAAAAGAACAACTATTAAAACCCAAAGCCAATTTTCAGATAGCCAATCCATCTTAATTTCTTCCTATTTTAAGTTTTTTACACTTCAATTTCTTTTAAAAAACTATTTTTGCTGCTTTGATACAACTATCTAAATAGCAAAACCCATCCCCCGATTGAAAATAAAATGGTTATGGTCCAGAAAATAATACGTGGTATAACAGAAACCTCTTTATAAAACAATCTATATTGATAACCGCTGCTTGTAATAGTAAAGAGTTCCGCCATTATTTCCCAGACGGAATGTATACTTATCAATAAAAGAACAATTTCCAGCCAGCTTGTTCCTCCTTGAATTACCGCCAAATATGAAATCAATAAAAAATAGATAACTAACTGAGGGAAAGTTTGCAGATGTCCGAATTCGTGAGTAATACTAAGGGAATTTTTATCATCCCTGTTCAAACCTAATCTTAGGAGCCGGTTAACTACAGGAGGATGGGGTATTATAACTTTTCCTATTCCGGCTTTATGAAAAAAATTTTGACTAATTTCAACAACACCTTCCACTCCGAACCAGGTTCGTTTTTTAACGGTAATTTTTTTATTTGTTTTGTCTTCCCTATAAATCACAACCTTATTTCATATTTCACTTAAAATAATTTCTATTTAATTCTTATCTAATAAATCTATTACGGCAGATCGTTAACTCTTTCTACTTATTTTTTCCGATTAAAATGATGCAAATCAAAGATTAAACAAATTTTTTAAATATATGTAATTTAGATGATACATATTTTTATTTTTCAGAAGCCATGGACAAAATATTTTAATAATAATGAGCATTATATTTGTTATCATCTCTTTTAGAATAAATTTCAGGTTCATCAAGAAATTTTATTTCGCAGAATTTACTGCGGAAATATTATTTGATGCACTTAAAATCTGTAGTTCCAGTCTATAGTGTTATCCGAATGGATGCCTTTGGCACAAGTTAAATCTTTGTTTTTCCCCGTAAAGAAAACTGAACATGTTTGCAAGAAAATTAATTAAAATATAATTCAGTAAAAAATAACCGGAAATTATGCCAAAGGCATCCTTTACCGTTTGTTTTTATTTAATTAGTGATTTATAATTCTAATTTACAGAAAGGTTGCCTTTTTATTTTTAAACATAATATCTACAGAGAAAAATAAAATATTTTAGAATAATTCTCCTCAAAGGATGCTGTGCATAAATTCCGACTTCTAAATTGCACTTTAGTGCGTTATGATATATCTTTTATTTCCATTCTGCATACCGTCGTGTAAAATATTACATCTCCCTTACTACATCTTCAAAATTTGTTAACTAATGAATTATTGAAACAACAAGAGACGATAAACTGTTGATGGTGAAGCAACAGCAACATTCTCATTGATCATTTTATAAGTAAGACATCAATAGCCATTTCAAATTCAACTCACCAATATATTTAGGGAGAGAGTGTAGAAATCTTTCTAAATCTAAAAGATATCTCAGTCACTTCGTTCCTTCGATATGACATCACTAGGTTATTTAAAGCTTTCTTTAATATTAAAGGCTTCTATAAATAATTAATTAGACTTAAAGTCTAAAAATCAATTTTTATATATCGAAGTCGCTCGAAACTTAGAACATTTTCTTATTATTAAAGATAATGCTAGAAAGCATCTTTTAATAACTGATCTGAGACAAAAAAAATCGAAAATTTAATTAACAGCAACCACCGCTACGCTTCTTATGTTCTTTATGTAAATCAGAATGCGAATCGGAATGCGAACTTGCATCAGTTTCATCTTGCAATGATTGAGTAGCCTGGCCATTACCTTTTCTTCTACCGAACGAATATACCAGATAAACGGCAGCTAAACCAATTAAAACATACAATAATGTTGTCATTTTATAACTCCTTAATTTTATATCGATCAATTAAATACAATTGGTATGCCAAAAAAAAAATCGTAATTTAGAATAAAAAAGATGTTTTCACAGATTAAAATTTAAAAAAGTTAAAAAATTTTTAAATAATTAAAAGAGTTTTCCGAAAACCGGAGAATGTGATTATTCAAAAGAGTCCTAAATTTTTATCTAATAGATTTAATAAAGAACCCTGCAGTAAGCAGCGATGTATATGGTAAAATTTTATTTAATGTGATATTCACTTCTTCCCGGTTATTGCTCTTCTGTATTTAGGGGGTGGGATAAGTTGTTCTATACAACACCCTAACCTGGACAAGCCGGAACCAAAAAGGGATTTATATTGAAAAATTAACA